>JADZAD010000321.1 GCA_020852775.1 Anaerolineae bacterium | reverse complement strand
GCCTCGATACGTACCGCATCGAGCGCTCGACCCTCGAAAGTTGTCCAGTTACTGCGTCGCGGACTGCCCTGTACGCCGATCTCCGTGCGTGTACCAATAACCGCTTCTCCTGCGCCGGTGGAGGGAGCGACACGAAGAGCGTAGTCGCCGATGCCTTCGTCGTAATTGCTTAATACAACGGTATAGGTGCCCGACTGGGACGGCATAAAGTTCCACAGGGCGGGGTCGCTGCCCAGATTGTCGTCACGCGCTGTCAGAAGCTGGCCGTCGGGCGCATAAAGCTCAAAGAGCAGGTCGAGCCCGGCTACCAGCGCCTGCGCCGTCAGGTCAATGCGCTGTCCGCGCTCAAGCGGCAGCCGATAGGTATGGTAGGAGGCGGGGTGGAGGATTGTGCCACGCAATTCCTGATCGGTTGAAGAGAAGACACGGCTCTCATCAATCTCAGCTTCCTCCAGCGTGTAGATCGACACACCGACCTCACCATTGCCTGCTAGTGACGTGATCCCCAGTTCGTAGAATCCGTCTCCGGGGAACTGGAACTGGCCGATCACCTCTGGCTCGCCAGGGCCAGTCGAGTTGACGACCGCGAGTGAATTACCGGAAGGGGTTGTCAGGGTGACCTGTGGATCGACCTCACCAGAGAGGACGATCACTTCGATACGTACCGGGCGTGCAATCAGCCCCTCCAGCGGGAAGACATCAACGAGGCCGGGTTCAACCGATGCCCGGAATTTGTCCACGAGCTGCGGCCCTGAGGCATCCTGCACGGCGGTGAGCGTGGATGGGGCGACCGTAACGACTGGCATCAGGGTGGGCCAGGGGGTAGGGGGGATGTCTGGTGATGCGGTGCGCCTGCTCTGGCAGGCAGGCAGGCAGACCATCACCGCAATCGCAAGTACGGTGAGAAGGGACGTGCGGCGAAACATGACGAGCCTATGGAGTCGGTTCGCGCGCGAAAGAGAGTTCATACAGTCCGGTCGCGTCTGACAGAGCGTAGACGATCACTGTACAGGTTCCGGTTTGCGGAATCGGCACCTGCTGGAGCGACGGGTCGAGCGGGTTGGCCCCTTCTGAGTCGTCGGCGAACACCAGTTGATGGCCGTCGGGTGTGAGCAGGGCAAAGCCGAGGTCGAGGATATTATCAGTGCTGGCGGAGACCACCGACAGAGATATTCGGTCACCAGCATGTGCGTTGAACTGGTAAAAGTGGAAGACAGCAGGCTGCTCAAACCGCCCGGGCAGCACCCCGCTGATCTGGTCGCCAAAGACTCCGCCTCCGGTGAGCGACGCAACTTCCTGTGTGAAGACCCCGAAAGAAGCGGCTCCGTCCACCCCGGAAGGGCGCAGCTCAAGCCGGTAGCGGCCAGAGGTGGGCAGCTGTACCTCGTTGATCTGTTCGCCTGCACCCGGGCCGGATGCAACCGCATAGGCGATGATCTGATCGAAAGGGCTGTAGAGGAAGAGATCAACGTCCAGTTCCTCAGCGGCGACAAGGTCTACACGGATGACCGTACCGATCTGGCCGTCAAATGTCACTGAAAGCGGGCTGCCTGCGGCAAGATTGGCTCCATAGGATTGATCGAGCAGGATATCGGCCGGGAGGTCAGACACAGGGGAAACACTATCCGGGAGAATGCTGAATACGTAGTCACCGGTGGTGCCTCCGGCAGAGGTAACCACGGCCGTATATACTCCAGAGGTGCCGGGCACGTACCCACTGAGCTTTGCATCCAGGTTATCAGGCACCTCAACATCATCTACTGACGCAACGGGCAGACCGTCAGGCCCGAACAAAGACATCGACGTATCAGGTTCGCCGTTCCTCGCGCCGGAGGCACTGATCGTTACCGGGCTCCCCTCACTGAGCAGAAACTGGTAGACGTGGTAGACCTGCGCCCCGGTAAAGCGCGCACTGGCTTGCGTGGTGTCCGTATCGAACTGGCCGCCTCCGCTGGCCGTCGCTATCCGCGAGGCTTGCAGGCGAATACTACCCGCTCCGCTCAGCGCCTCCGCGACCAGGCGATAACTGCCAGGCCAGGGCAATGAGACCTCGGCGATTGACTGGCCTGGGGCTTCATTCCCACCGGAAACGGAGGCAAGCCTGTTGCCAAACTTATCCTCGATGGACACCGAGTAGCCCATTACACCATCAAGCAGCAGCATATCCACACGCATGATGTCGAGCGCGTCAGCCTCAAATGGAATGGTTGCGGAAGGAGCAGTTATCGCATCGAGCAGAACCGCCTGATCGATGAACGTTCCCTCCGCACGCACAGGCCCAGCCTGGGTTGGCCGGGGCGTTTCCTCAATGAGGCCAGTAGCAGGTGTCGGGGTGACTCCCACGGCAAAGCTGCCTGCGGTGGGCTGTATCTGTGGTTCGCCGGCAGCAGGCGCAAGACACCCGGTAAGTGTGAGGGTGACCGCAAGCAGCATCGCAGCGATGTTCATCGCTCTGCGACATACACATACCACCACAGATGACAAACTGGCTTCTTTCAAGGCGGCCTCACTGCGCTGCCGGAATTACCTGACGGGTATTATACAGCAGCACCGACTATCGCGGAAAACCAACCGCAGGGTGATCCATTGGAAAATCACGCCATGTGGCGTATTCTTGTACCTCATGCACGATGAACAACTCCAGCATGCTCTCAGGGCAATACGAACCGGTAACCTGCGTGAAGCGCGACGGATCCTCGGCCAGGCCGTGAATGAAGATCCGTCAAATGCGGCTGCGTGGTGGCTGCTGGCTTCAGCGATCGAGGATACTGAGCAGCGAAGGCAGTGCCTGCTGCAGGTGCTGCGCCTCAAGCCAGATCACGTCGAAGCACATGTGATGCTGGAGAAATTGGAGGAACAGCGCTTCAAAATGACGCCGCCCGGTGGCTTACATCTGCCAGTCATCGATACGACCACGGCGGACGGTGGATTGCTGGTCATCCGGGAGGAACAGGCGCAGTTGCCTGCCAGGGGGACGAACACTGTCGGGGTGCGGGAACGCGAACATCGACGTGTGCGTACCGAAGTGCTGGTAGGCGCGATGATGGTGACAATCGTGCTCTGTGCGCTGCTTGGCGCGGGGTTCATCTTCATGGCCGGGCGCATGGGCATCGGTACCGCATCGACCCCGGCTGCACCGGTGATGGTGCGGGCCCTGGGCTTCGATCCGCCGGAATGTACGGATACACCTGTCGCAGCGTCTACCATCCTCTTCGTGAATGCCAGCGGCACTGCGGTTGAGGTCCTGCGCGGCCCACTCAACGCGGAAGAATCCCTGTTTGTGCTTGCACCAATGGAGCAGAACGTGGTGGAGGCCACCCCCGCGCAGCAGATACGCTACGTGGCGCGGGCGGTGGACGCCAGCTTTGCGCAGGGCGGGGCGATCATCGAAGTGCCGGTGGGCAGCGCTTGCCAGTCAATCATACGCTAGGGGAATGCCGTGCCGTTGAGAGTGATTGCCGGAAGTGCCAGGGGCCGGAAGCTCAAGACCGTCCCCGGTGATACCACCCGGCCCATCCTTGACCGGGTGAAAGAAAACCTGTTCAACATCCTTGGCGACTGGGTAGATGGCAGTACATGGATCGACCTGTTTGCTGGAACGGGCAGCGTCGGCATTGAGGCTCTGAGCCGCGGAGCGCGGCACTGCTTGTTTCTGGATACCAGCCCGCAGGCGCTGCGGGTGCTCTCCGAGAACCTGCGCTCAGTCAAGCTTGATGCGCGTGCAACAATACGCCGAGAAGATGCCTTCCATTACCTGCACCGGACACCGGGCCCTGCGGATGCGGTTGAACTGATCTATGTCGCGCCGCCTCAATACAGGGGCATGTGGAAGACCGCGCTGGGGATATTGGATGAACAGCCAGACTGGGTGCTGCCTGACGGATTAGTCATAGCACAGATTGACCCGAAAGAGTACGAGGTGCTGGAGCTCAGACACCTGGCGCTCATGGACAGGCGGACGTATGGAAGCACGATGCTGTGCTTCTACGAGCGACCGGGCGACTGAGGCTGGCGGCTGGCAAGGGCTGAGGCCAACTGAAGGGCCTCGGCGCGGGTACTGATCTCCCCATTGACCTGCGCCTCAATGAGTGCTTCCAGCAGGCTGCCGAACGGCGGGCCCGGCTTCAGACCCAGTGCTGTCACGAGATCATCCCCTGTGACGAGAGGCGGCGGCGCAACGACGCGCTCGTACTCGTCGAACCATGCCCGGAGCAAAGGCGAGGCGACCCCATCCAGCAGTGTACCCCACGCGATTGCATCTACCTGCGGCCACCCATCCGCCAGAAAGTCACCCAGTACAGCCAGCACACCCGCGATTCCATGGCGCCCTGTAAGCCTGAAATAGCGGAAGCGATCCAGGTCAGTAAGGGGTGGGTGAGCAACGATGTCCGCTCGGCGGACTGCGCTCAATGCACGAAACAGGATGCGCTCGTCGTTCGACAGCCGAAAACGGCTGGCGCAATCGATTGAAGGATTGAGGAGCATGGTGATGTAGCCGAGCAGGATCAGCGCGGAAGTTTCACGATCGGTGCCGTAGGTCTCGCAGAGATAATCCTGCAATGGCCCGCGGTGCCGGTCAAGGATCATTACCGCGACGCCGAGTGTGACTTCTGCGGCGGCGTTATCATCACGGCGCGGGCTGATGATCG
>JADZAD010000320.1 GCA_020852775.1 Anaerolineae bacterium | reverse complement strand
GTGGTGACGGTCATCCTCGGCTACCTGTTCTTTCACGAACGTATCACGCCGCTGCAGGCAGGCGGTATTCTGGTGACGTTTGTTGGGGTGGCGCTGGTCAGTATATAGTACTGCGCCCGCCGTAGAATCGGGTATTATCTGGCGGGACGGTTCAGAGAGCGAATCAACCAGCAGGCTGATCTGTGAGCACAATTTTTGTTCTGGGTGACATCCACGGCTGTCTTGACAAGATAACGCCTCTGCTTTACCGGGCCGGGCTGGTTGACCGCCGGCTGGCATGGACGGGTGGAGACGCTACGCTCTGCCTGCTCGGTGACTACGTCGATCGCGGGCTGGACAGCATCCCCGTGCTTGACCTGATCATGCGCCTGCAGCGGGAGGCCGCCGGGGCGGGAGGACGGGTGCTTGCCCTGCTTGGCAACCACGACCTGATGCTCTCCATCGTGAGCAAGGTTCCGGATGCGCTTGCCGGGACAAAGCGCCCCTTCCGCCAGCAGTGGACGCTGAACGGTGGTATCGAAAAGGACCTGGAGCGGCTTCGCCCGGAGCATGTTGCCTGGATCGACACCCTGCCTTCGATGATGCTCGTCGCCGGGCGGCTGCTGATCCATGCTGATGCCACCTTCTACCGTGATTACGGCGCTTCGGTGGACGAAGTGAACGCCTCAATCACCGCCGTGATTCAGGGCGGCGATCCTGCCGCGCTGGCTCTGCTGGATGAACGCTTCGCCCAGCGCATGGCCTTTCGGAACGGGGCTTCCGCCATCGAGGCGGCCAGTAGGATGCTCCAGACCTACGGCGGCCAGCAGATTCTCCACGGGCATACCCCGATCAGCAAGGCGCAGGGCGGCCCACCGGCGGAAGTCACCTCAGCGCTGCGCTACGCCAACGGCCTGTGCGTCAACTGCGACAGCGGCATGTATCTCGGGGGCCCCGGCTTCCTGCACGTCCTCCCGGACGATGCGCCGCTGGCCTGAGGTAATACTTCAGTTCATTCCTCCTAATATCGCCGAAGTGAACACGCTGCCAACAGCGCATACAAAATAGGCGACCGTCAGTGCCAGCAGCAAGGCCATCAGGATCAGCGAGAGATTGCGAAGGCGCCTGGCTCTGTTGGCGGTTGCCTGGGCGCGTGTCCGGAGGCGAGCGTCTCTGAGCACTGGCGGGTAGTCCAGCACCTCATTGGCAGTGCCAATTGCGTTCCAGTAGATAACCGCTGTGACGATTAGCCCCGGTAGACCGAGCAGCAGCCATAGAAGGTGAAGAGCCTCGCTCTGCCGATTTGCCTTTGCCAGCAGTCGTGTCATTTCCTTGAGCTGCAAGTCACCATCAATACTCTGGGCTGAGCGCATGAGGACCGTCTGGGAGTCCCTCTCGCGTTGAGAGGCGGCTTCCTGAGGTGACAGGCCGCACTGTGGGCAGAACTCGGCCGTCAGAACGACCACGTTGCTGCAGTTCGCGCACTCATAGGCGAGGGTATTGCGGCATCTCGTGCAATAGCGCGTACCGGGTGCGTTGGCTTCCGTACAGTTGGGGCAGCGCCAGACAACCGTCTGGCCTTCCTGTATTGCAATACGGGGTGACTGGTTAAAGGTCATCTAGATACTCGCCCTTCCGGCTACGACTTCCTCATTCTGCGTAATGGTGGGCCAACGGCGACAGCGGCATGTACCTCGGCAGCCCCGTGCTTCCTGCACGCCGTCTCCGGTGATACGCCGCTGGCCTGAGCCTCTGCACTTCATCAACCGGCCAACCTGGTGTACACTGAGGGGTAACTGCCTCCGGTGGCGGACGGCCGCCACATCCCCACATTTCAGGAGCACCACGCATGGTCGATTCCCTCATCGACAGGATCTGGTTACTGACCCCCGCCGACCTGGAGGCCCAGCGTGCCTGGATTGCCGCCGGGATCGAGCGCATCGGCGCGGACAGGCTGCAGACGCTCGCCACTATGGCGGCGGCGGCACGGCTTAATGCCTACGCGCCGTACTCCAACTTCAAAGTAGGGGCGGCAGTATTGTGCAAGTCCGGCAACATGTACGCCTCGCCTAATGTCGAAGTCGTCAGCTACTCTGAAACTGACCACGCTGAACAGGCGACCGTCACCAAGGCAGTGAGTGAGGGTGAAGTGCAGCGCAGCGGACGGCGCTTCCTCGAAGCGATGGCGATCTCCGGCACCGGCGGGAGCGGCCCGTGCGGGCGCTGCCGCCAGAAGCTGCAGGAGCATGGCGACAACGTCCTGATGGTCAAGGCAGACGCCGAGGGCAGCATCCTGTGGGTGACCTCGCTGGCGATGTACCTCCCGCGCCCCTTCAACCCGACGATCCTGGGGATCGAATAGCACCCAATTCTTCTATTAAGGAGCCCTTCCGTGTCTGATCGGGAGTATGATCTGGTCTCCGTGATGGCTGTCCCGGTTGATCTCGTGCTCAGATTGCAGGCCAGCGACTGGCCCGCGGTCGGCAAGAACGGGCTGGTCGAGTACCTCGGCCATCTGCCTGGCGGCCCACCTTCAAATATGTCCAGCGCCGCCGCCCGCCTTGGCCTGAAGACCGCCCATGTGGCGAAGATACGCCCTGGCGATACCGCCCGCATCATCCTCGATGACTTCGAGCGCACCGGTGTGTTCACGGAATTCATCCAGGTCACCGAGGACGCCCCCTATGCCTTCACCGTCGTCGTGATCTTCCCGAACGGCGACCGCTCGATCCTGGTGCCGCTGATCAACTGGACGGATGTCGATATGGCTAACGCCCGGCGAGCCATCGCCCATGCGCGCTATGTCACGACCCTGCCGATGTTCTTCGACCTGTTCATGACGCTCGCCCACTACGCGCAGGAGGCCGGCTGCAAGGTCTTTGTGGACGTAGATCAGGGCATGCTCAATGGGCCGGAGCAGCTTGATCATCTGCTTGCCGTCAGCGACATCGTCTCGTTCAACCAGCATGGCTTTGAGATGTACTGCGGCGGCGCGCCCACCTTCGAGCGGATGCG
>JADZAD010000319.1 GCA_020852775.1 Anaerolineae bacterium | reverse complement strand
TCCCGGTTCGGGTCAGTTCGTACATGCGGATCGAGCGGATATGGCGCATGTCCGCGACCCAGGTCTTCACCGTCACACTGTCGCCATAGAACAACGGCTGGAGGAACTCGACCTCAGTATGGCGGATCAGCCACGTCGTGCCGGAGGACTGGTAGTAGTGGTGGTCGTATCCGGCATCGGCGGAAGCCTGAAAGGCAGCCTCCTCCATATAACGCAGGTAGTTGGTGTTGTTGACATGCCCGTAGGCGTCACACTCATAGTGGCGTACCGGGAAGGTTGCGCTGTGGAAACGAGGCATGATAAGTCCCCTTTCTCGCCGGGGTGGAGTAATGCTACTCGATGATCAGGGTGCCGGTGGGAACATAGTCTCCTTCAGGGCCGCCTCCCTGCGTAACGCGCAGGCGTATCCCCGTGACCGGATCATAAATGCCTGCCCGGATAGCATACTCACCCGCGGGCAAATCCGCCGGAAGGCGAACGGTGAAGCGGTCCAGGATCAGTTCGCCGGCGGCCCAGGTCGGCATGGGGCGCAGGCCACCCAGCGGCTCCAGATCGGCCTGTGCGACAAGCACTCCTTCAGTATTCATTACATGAACAAATACCTTGAAGGCGTCGCCAATCGGCTCATCTGTGCGCCATGCCAGCGCCACGGGCAGCAGGTCACCGGCATGCAGCGCTCCGGCAGGCAGGGTGACCTTGTCGAGGTGAATGACATCTTCAATTCGGGCGTCGAGCAGGTTTTCGGTGGCCTGTGTCGGGGCAGTTGTGTAGCGCAGGCGATGGATCAGCCCGTACCATTCGTCGGAGACGCGGTACAGGCGTTCGTTCAGCGCCAGCAGGACATTTCGCTCCGGGTCGAGATGCGCCTCATCGACGAGGATGGCCTCAACCATGGCACCACTTTCCGCCGGGATGAGCGGATCGAGCGCCGCCGCCGCTTCAATCGGCGTCAGCGGGAAAGTCGTCACCTCCAGCGGGCGAACGCTGGCCACACCCAGGCCGCGCAGGTACGGCGCATGGGCTCCAGGGAAGATGATCACCGGGTGCGCCGCCGGGTTAGCGAGCAGCGTCCCAGCCAGTGCCGCGTAATCCTCCTCCATCTGCTCCGGACGGGCGACCCGCGCAGCGTAGACGATGTTTGCGGCGTCACCGGTCGCACCGCTGACGCGATAAAGCTCGATGGTCGCTGACAGGGCCTCATAATCCGCGACGTGGGTGAGGGTGAGGCCCGGAATGGGTACGCGCTCGATGTCCGACTGCCTGCCGATCCCCTCTCCGCCGATCCAGAAAACCGGTGCGCCCTCACCAAGCCACACAGCGACATCCGCCGCGTCTACCGTCTCTGCGCCGATAGTGCGTTCAAGGTCAGGGCCGAGATAGACCTTGAGCAGTGGCAGTTCCAGGCCGCGCCCGAGGATGTAGACGGGTTGGCCGCCGCTCTCCGCCGAGGCCTGCAGGAGCGCATCCACGAGGTCATCGAACGCATAGTCGAGGAAAATGCCGTACTGAATCTGGCGATCCACACGGGGCAGCGGCGCGCTGACCGGGTCACGGATCAGGGCGGCATCGAACCAGAGCGAGGGGAGGATCACCAGCGTGGCCAGTACGGCGGCGGCCCAACCCGCTGCGCGCGTGGGACGGATCAGCCCCCGGATCGCCTCCACGCTGAAGGCGGCTAACGCCGCGATCGGCACGGCGTTCGAGAGCATATAGCGCGGTGAGAACAGGTTCCCGCCGGTGGGTCGCTTTGCCAGCAGGGGGATCAGCACGAAGGCCAGCGCCGGAACCAGCAGGAACAGCACTTCGCGTACCCGGTTCTCGCGTGCGGCAAACCCGATCGCGATAGTTGCCAGCAGCATCAACGGGATGCCAAGGTAAACCGGGATAAAATCGGCAAAGACGGCAAAATCCTCACCAAGCTGCCGCCAGGTTTCCGGCTGGTTCAGCGTGAAGAGCACGGTATTGCTCAGGCGCGGTGAGTGCTGCGGGTGCGGAAAGACGTTATTCTGCTCACCCAGCCAATACATCAGAGTGACCAGCCCATAAGCGAGGGCTGTCGCCAGCAGCGCCAGCAGCACCTTCCGCCAGAAATATGGCCTGCGCCACCCCAGCAGCACTGTGGCGGCCAGTGGCAGGCCGAGGTATGCGATCGCCAGGATTTTCGTCAGATAAGCAGCGGCGATCACCAGTGCCAGCCCCAGGGCGGTGGCAGCCTCCCCCCGGCGCCCGAATCGAAGTGCCAGCACGATGCTCAGCGAGGTGAAGGCGACCATCTGCGGGTCTACCAGCGCCTGCCGCTCATGGAACACCCCCATGGGCAGGGCAGCATAGAACAGCCCCGCCAGCAGCCCGGCAGCAGGCCAGCGCATCGCGCCACTGTGCGGCGCGATCATCCGGCCCAGCGCGATGCACGAGGCGATGGATACCATGCTGAACAACGTGCTCACGGTACGGGCCAGCCAGGGGCCTTCCGGCCCGCGGATGTTGAACCACGAGAGCACGACCGTGTAGAGCCACTTGTTCTCGCGCAGCCCCTCGAAGAACTCACCCCGCACCACACGATAGGAGGTCGTGATGTGCCAGGCTTCGTCAAACGTGATCGTGATGCCGAGGTTTCCGGCAAGGCGCAGGGCCAGACCGATGAGGAGAATCGCGCAGCAGGCGAGCAGCAGCGTAAGCCAGTGTGTGGCAGGGGTTGAGGAACGGGCAGATTGCATCTTCTCTGTCTCTCCGGGGCGCATACGCGGGTGATGGTAGCGCACCCGGGCCAGAGCGTGCCACAACTCAGCGGACGCGGAAGACCACCGCCTGCTCATCGCGGAACACCACCGGATAGACCGCTTCCAGCGTCCGTATCGCCGCATCAGCCTGTTCCGGGGTCTTGCGAGTATGGAAGAGATGCTCTACGCGAGGCGTGCCCGCGGGGTGCCACTGCATCCGGCCTATCGCAATATACGCAAGCTCCTGCTCGTCCACTACTCGCATGATCGTCTCCGGTTCGATGGGCTGATCACGCAGGGCGTACTGGTAGAAGCTCACCTCGTTGCTGAATTGCCTGCCATAAAATGGCAGCGGAGGGAGGTTGACGACGTAGATCGAGGTGTTGTGCAGCGTGAGTTCCGCCCAGCGATACACGGCGGTAGGTGCATCATACTGCCCCTCGTAGTTCTCGAACCATGCCAGCGGCGAGCGGACCGGGTAGACCAGCCACGAAACGGCAGGGGGCAGCGCCATCAGCAGGGCGGCGAAAACGCCCAGTCCGGTGGCGCCTGCGTTCAGGCTGAGGGTGATGAACGGTGGGCTGATGTCCCGGCCAGGCTCCATCTGTAAGGCCCGTGCCGTGAGTGCCACCAGCGCAGCTACGAACAGGGTGAAACCACCCGGATTGTAGCGGTAGAACAGCACGAACAGGTCACGATAGTCCTCAGCGCGCAGCGTGGCGGTGAAGGCGCCGAATGGGGTCACCGCAAACAGCAGGAAGCTCAATGTGGCCAGCGCCGCCAGCCAGAACACACGCTTGCTGACGATCTGCGGGGTGCTGATGCGCCCGACGCAGATCAGCAGCGCCGCGCCCAGGCTGGTGGCATACGGCCCCACGTTCGAGGTGGTGAATAGTTTCGTGGCCATTACCGGGCCGAAACCGATGACTACCAGCGCAAGCCCGGCGCAGCGGATCGCCCGCATAATCCGGCCTGTGACGGGCAGGAGCAGCACCAGGCAGCCTGCCAGCCCGATCGCCGCCCAGCCAATCCACGCCGGTAGCTCTTCCCGGATCGGCGGCACCGACAGGCGCAGGATCAGCATGTTGGCGATGCTGTAGGCCCGGTGGGCGGCATCGACCGGGCCGAACCGATAGGTGAACGCACGGGCCAGCCAGGTAGCCACAAAAGGGAACGCCGGGGCGGCGACCAGCAGAAAGTCGCACCCTGCCAGCCGCAGCATCCGTTTGCGCCAGGCCGCGTCTCGCGGGGTAAAGCCGTATGCACGAAGCAGGTAGCCGGCATGCAGCAGCGCGAAAAGCGGTGGCCAGTACACCACCGACAGGCGTGAGCCTGCGGCCAGCCCCAGCGCGGCACCGAGCAGCACCAGATGACCGCCGTGTCCGGTGATCCAGCGCTGCAGGAGGTAGTACGAGGCTGCCAGCAGGAACACCCCCGTCGTAAGGTCGCTCTTTCCGACAAACCAGTACAGTTCACGAGTGAGCATCACGGAGAGGGCGGCGGCAAGGAAAGCCAGGCCACACAACCAGTGCGTGGCGCCGGATGCGCGCCGGGGCAGGGCCAGGCGCATCAGCAGCAGCCCATATACCGGATAGGCCAGCCCTGCCAGCACGTGCATTCCGCGCAGTACCACCATGCTCTGCGTGAAAAGCAGGCCGAAGCCGTCAAAGAGATGGGCATTGTAAGGGTAGTAGGCATATGGGCTGTCGAATACCCACAGCGTGTGGCGCTGGATGAAGGTGATCAGGAGCGGGATCTCGAAGAACGGAACATCGGAGAAGTAGGAGATGATCTGAATGCCCTGAACGATCTCATAGACGCGGTATGCGATCACCAGCAGCAGGGCGCAGGCGAGCGCCGTGCCCCAGCCTGTTAGCCGGAGCGGTTCCGTGACGGGGGCCGGGGCGGAGATCAGGGCGGGCAGATGGGAACGGGCCATCAGGAGCACGGCACACAGGATGATCAGCGTCCCGGCGACGACCGGGCGGGTCATCAGGCCGAATGTGCCGGGCAGCAGCATCGACAGGATCACGAGCATCGTCATACCGAGCAGGCTGGCAGCCAGCACATCAGGCAGCGACCCCGGGAACAGCCCCAGGGCAGCCTGCCACGCCGAAAAGCCTGCCAGGGCGAGCAGGGCGCACAGCAGCAGCAGATCGGTGATCGGCAGCATTGCAGCGCCTACTTTGAGCAGACCAGCAGGATATGCGGGTAGGGCAGGTAGTCGTTGATCCGGTAGAGATACACCGTCGAGAAGCCCGCCTTGTGCAGTGTGTCCCGCCAGATATACCCGTCACGGTAATGCACTGGCTTGAAGGGCATCATCACTTTGTCAAGCAGGTAGGTGAACCACAGCTTCCAGAACGGGCTGACCCCGACATCCTTCATGATGAAGACGCCGCCCGGGCGAAGCTGCTCATGGATCACCTCAATCAGGTGATCGGCGGCTTCCCGGCTGACGTGGTGCATCAGATCGAGCACGACTACCGCGTCGAACGGGCCGGCGGAGGCCGGCAGGGTGGTTGCGTCCGCGATGCTGAAGGCGATGTTAGGCAGCCCCAGCGCCGCCGCAGTCTGCCGGGCAAGCGCCACACGGCGCGGGTTGATCTCGATGCCATGGATGTCTCGCCGTGGGCCGTGCTGGGCGAAGTAGCAGTCAAACAGACCGAACCCGCAACCGAGGTCCAGCACGCGGCCCTCCGGCGGGAGGTGCTGCTCGATCATCTCCAGGAAGCCGCTGTTGATAATGCGGAAGCGCAGGCTGGCGTACAGCCGGATGACCGGGTTGCTGTATGCCTCGATGATCCGCCGCCGGATCGCGCCGTCCAGCGCGGAGCCCGGCACAGCTTCGGCACTGGAGCCGCCGGGCAGTGGACGAATAGCGGTTGGCATGGTGGAACGCTCGGCCATGCCAGTAGGATAGTCTCATGGGTTGGTTCGCGCCAGCGGGGACGGGCAAGAAAGAAAAGCCCCCGGCGTGGGTCGCCGGGGGCAGAACATGATCAGGCTACGGATTGAGTCGGTTGAGCGTCCGCGGGAAGGGCACGGCCTCGCGCAGGTGGTCGATGCCGCAGATCCACGTTACGGTGCGTTCGACACCCAACCCGAACCCGGCGTGGGGCACGGACCCGTAACGGCGCAGGTCGAGATACCACTGGTAGTGGTCAGGATTCACGCCGAAATCGCGGATGCGCTTTTCGAGCAGGGTGAGGTCGAAGATGCGCTCACTCCCACCGATGATCTCGCCGTAGCCCTCCGGCGCGAGCAGGTCCACACTGCGGCAGACCTCCGGGCGATCGGGCAGCGGTGGCATGTAGAAGGCCTTGACTGCGGTCGGGTAGTGGTAGACGAACACCGGGCGGTCAAACTGCCTGGTCAGTTCCGTCTCATGCGGTGAGCCGAAGTCGTTACCCCAGTCCAGCCGGAGCAGCTCCTTCGCTTCCGGATCGGCGGCCTCAGCGTGCAGGCGGGCCAGCCGCTCAACGGCCTCATCATAGCTGATACGCGGGAACGGCGGCAGGACGCGCTCCAGTGCGGCTGTGTCGCGTTCCAGCACCTTGAGTTCCTCGTTGTTCGTCTCCAGCACGTGCTGGACAATCGAACTGACAAACTGCTCCTCGACCTCCATCAGTTCTTCAAGCGAGCAGAAGGCAATCTCTGGCTCAACCATCCAGAACTCGGTCAGGTGGCGGCGCGTCTTGGACTTCTCGGCGCGGAAGGTCGGGCCGAAGCAGTACACCTTGCCGAACGCCATGATATTGGCCTCGTTATAAAGCTGGCCCGTTTGGGCGAGGTAGGCGGCTTCATCAAAGTAGCTGACCTCGAAGAGCGAGGTGGTGTTCTCCCCGGCAGTCGGCGTGATGATCGGCGTATCCATGTTAAGGTAGCCGTGGCCGTCCAGCCAGTCGCGGATGGCGCGCACGACGGTAGCGCGGATGCGCAGGATCGCCCACTGGCGCGAGGAGCGGATCCACAGGTGGCGGTTGTCGAGCAGGAACTCCGCGCCGTGTTCCTTCGGCTGGATCGGGTAAGGCTCCGCGGCGTGCAGCACGTCGAGGGCGGAGACACCCAGTTCGACGCCGCCGGGGACGC
>JADZAD010000318.1 GCA_020852775.1 Anaerolineae bacterium | reverse complement strand
TCTCTGATGGCTTCTCGTACTCCAGTGACGCCAACGATGAGTGGCTGACGATTGATCAGCTCCGGGCGATGGCGGAAATCGAGTCCTGACGATGGTTGGCACGGTACTGGCCATTGATGGCGGGACACCGGTGCGCCGGTTGCTTCTGCCGTATGGCCGACAGACCATTGACGATGAGGACATCGCCGCAGTCGTGGCGGTGCTGCGCTCTGACTGGCTGACCACCGGCCCGAAGGTGGCGGAGTTTGAAGCAGCCTTTACCAGTGCCATCGGCGTGAGCCATGCGGTCGCTGTCAACAGCGGCACAGCCGCGCTGCACGCGGCGGTTTTCGCGCTGGGGATTCAGCCGGGTGACGAGGTGATCGTCACGCCGATGACCTTCGCCGCCAGCGCGAATGCTGTTCTCTACCAGGGCGGTACACCTGTATTCGTGGATGTTGATCCTGACACCCTGCTGATTGACCCGGGCACGGTGCGCCGTGCTGTGACTGAGCGTACCCGGGCGATCATCGCTGTTGACTATGCGGGCCAACCCTGCGACTATGACACCCTCTACGCGATCGCCCGCGAGCACAACCTGAGAATCATCGACGACGCCTGCCATGCCATCGGCGGCAGCCTGAACGGGCGCCCGGTCGGAACACTGGCTGACCTCAGCACGTTCAGCTTCCATCCCGTCAAGCACATTACCAGCGGCGAAGGCGGGGTGATTACCACAGATGATGCCGATCTCGCCGCCCGGATGCGCCGCTTCCGCAACCACGGCATTGACAGCGATCACCACCAGCGCAGCAAGACCGGCTCCTGGTTCTACGAGATGCATGATCTCGGTTTCAACTATCGCCTGACGGACTTCCAGTCGGCGCTGTGTACGAGCCAGCTTGCACGGCTCGATGGCTGGGTGGCACGGCGGCAGGCGATCGCCCGGCAGTATGACGCCGCCTTTGCGCAGATGCCGGCTGTGCGCCCGCTGGGCTACCGCGCCGGGGCGGTGCATGCCCATCACCTGTACGTGATCCAGTTGGAACTGGAGCGCCTGTGCGTGGATCGGGAAGCGATCTACGCGGCGCTACGTGCTGAGGGCATCGGCGTGAATGTCCACTACATCCCCGTCTATCTGCACCCGTACTACCGCGAACAGGGCTACCAGACCGGGTTGTGTCCGCTCGCGGAGGCAGCTTACCAGCGCATCCTCTCCCTGCCTGTCTTCCCGGCGATGTCCGATGCGGATGTGCAGGACGTGATCGACGCGGTTGGCAAAGTCACATCGTTCTATGCTGCCTGAGACGCTGATTATTCATGCGGATGCGAATACCCGGATCGGCACCGGACATGTGATGCGCTGCCTCGCGCTGGCGCAGGGCTGGCAGGCGCAGGGCGGCCAGGTCACCTTCATCAGCCACTGCCCGGTCGAGGGCCTGCAGCGACGCATCTGTGAGATGGGTGCCGCGTTGAGGCTGCTCCCGGAACTCTATACACCCGAGAGCGACCCGGGCAGCCTGCTCGCGCTGATCGCGCAGGCATCCAGCAGCGGGGGCCGCTGGGTCGTGCTGGATGGCTATCACTTCGATGGGCGTTATCAGCAGGCTATACTCGACGCGGGCTACCGCCTGCTGGTGATCGATGACTTCGCTTCGCTGCCGTACTATCACGCCAGCTTGGTGCTGAACCAGAACATCAACGCCGATCGCCTCACTTACCATCACGACCCCGGTGCGACGCTGCTGCTGGGGACGGACTACGTCCTGCTGCGCCCGGAATTCGCCGCGTGGAAGGGCTGGGAGCGTGAGATTCCCCCGGTGGCCCGCCGCCTGCTGGTCACCCTCGGCGGGAGTGACCCGGACAACGCTGCCCTGCTGGTGCTCAGGGCACTGGCGGCCCCTGCTCTGCGCAACCTGGAATCCGTGATCGTGGTCGGGGCGAGCAATCCGCACGTCACGGAACTGGATCAGGTGATTACCGATCTGAGCCTCAACGCCCGGCTGGCACAGGACGTATCGGATATGCCCGCGCTGATGGCCTGGGCGGACATGGCGGTCGCGGCGGGAGGAACCACCTGCTGGGAACTGGCCTTTATGGGTCTGCCCGCGCTGGTGATGATCCTCGCAGAGAATCAGGTTGGCGTGGCGGAGGGGCTGGACAAGGCAGGTGCGGCACGAAGCATGGGGTGGTATCACGAACTCGATGAGGCGCGGCTGGCAGAAATGCTGGGTAGTGTCCGCGGTAATGCCGCGCTTCGCGCCGGAATGTCCATGACAGGCAGGACGCTCGTCGATGGGGCAGGCGTTGACCGGGTGATTGAAACAGCCAGCTATTTTGTCTCACTGCGGCGCGTCACCCCTGAAGACAGCCGTCTGCTCTGGGAGTGGGCGAATGACCCGGATACACGCGGGGTGTCCTTTTCCCAGGATGCGATCCCCTGGGAGCAGCATGTCCGCTGGCTGGATGCGAAACTCGCTGATCGGGACTGTTTCTTCCGGATGGCGCTCGGCCCTGCTGGCCAGCCGATAGGACAGGTGCGGTGCGACCTTGCTGGATCGGAGGCGGTACTCTCGATCAGCCTGTCGCGGGAATACCGGAGGCAGGGATATGGCAGCCGGGTCCTTGCGCTGGCGGCCCGGCAGTTGTTTGCAGAATACCCCGTGATGTGCGTCCATGGATATGTGCGCCCGGATAACAGTGCCTCATACGGAGCCTTCCAGCGTGCAGGTTACCACGATGCCGGGCGACGTGAGATCAGGGGTATGACGATGGTTGACTTCATTCTGGAGAGAAGTGACAGATGACACCTGTCATAGAAATTGCAGGCCATCGGATTGGCTCTGGCTACCCGGCATATGTCATCGCGGAGATGTCCGCGAACCACAATCAGGACTTCTCACAGGCGGTGCGAATCATCCGGGCAGCAAAAGAAGCCGGGGCGGATGCGGTCAAGCTCCAGACCTACACGGCGGATACGCTGACGATTGACTCGGATCAGCCTTACTTTCGGGTCAGCGGCACCCTGTGGGATGGCCGCACGCTCTATGACCTGTATGGAGAGGCGTTCACTCCATGGGAATGGCAGTCGAAGCTGAAGCAGGTTGCCAACGACCTGGGGATGGATCTGTTCTCGACGCCATTCGATGACACGGCGGTGGACTTCCTCGAAGCAATGGGGGTTCCCGCCTACAAGATAGCTTCGTTTGAGAACGTCGATATCGGCCTGATCCGGCGCGTTGCCCGGACGGGCAAGCCGGTGATCATGTCCACGGGGATGGCGACGCTGGCGGAGATCGACGAGGCGGTCACGGCGATCCGCGAGGCGGGCGGCAGCCAGCTCGCGCTGCTGAAGTGCACGAGCGCCTACCCCGCTCTGCCGCAAGACATGAACCTGCGGACGATCCCGCACCTCAGTGAAGCGTTTGGTGTGCCGGTCGGCCTTTCGGATCACACCCTCGATGTGGCCGTCCCGGTGGCAGCGGTGACGCTGGGCGCCAGTATTATCGAGAAGCACTTCACCCTTTCCCGCGCAGAACCCGGCCCAGACAGCGCGTTTTCACTGGAACCGCACGAGTTCCGGCAGATGGTAGACGCGGTACGGGTCGCGGAACAGGCCATGGGCCGGGTATATTACGGGGTCAGCGAGCAGGAAGCGAGCAGCCGGGTCTTCCGCCGGTCACTGTTTGTGGTGCGGGATATGCAGGCGGGTGAGGCCTTCACGCTGGAGAACGTGCGCTCGATCCGGCCCGGTTACGGGCTGCACACCCGCCACCTGGATGAGGTGCTGGGGCGGCGGGCGGCAAGCGACATCATGCGCGGCACCCCGCTGAGATGGGAACTGGTCAGGTAAAATGGTGCGGGTGGCAATCATCAGTTACGGGATGGGCAATCTGCGCTCCGTGTATAACGCGCTGGAGGGCCTCGGCGCGTCGCCATTCATTGCCTCCCACCCCGAAGACCTGCGAGCAGCCGACAAGATTATCCTGCCCGGCGTGGGCGCGTTTGGCGATGGGATCGCCAATCTGCTGAATGCCGGATGGGTGACCGCGCTGGAAGAAGAAGTCCGTGACAAGGGGAAGCACTTCGCCGGCCTGTGCCTCGGAATGCAACTGCTGGCGGATGAAGGTACCGAACACGGGAATCACCGGGGGCTGGGCTGGATCACGGGGACGACTGTGCGCCTGTCCGACTCATCTGATCCGGAGGTTCGCATCCCGCATATCGGCTGGAATGATGTCACCATCACCCCCGGATCGGCGATGTATGCCGGCCTGGATGGGAAGGCGACCTTCTACTTCGTCCACAGCTATGCGCTGGCCCCGACAGACCCCACGATAGTGAACGGCGTTTGCGGGCACGGGGCGGACTTCGCAGCTTCTATCGAGTGCGGTAACATCTGGGCGACCCAGTATCATCCTGAGAAAAGCCAGAAAGCGGGGCTGAAAGTGCTCTCGAACTTTCTGATGGCGGGTTAGCGTCATTATGCTGAAGAAACGCCTGATCCCGGTGCTGCTGCTGCAGAATGGACTGCTCGTACGGAGTGAAGTATTCACGATTCACCAGGTTATCGGCAATCCGATCTACGAGGTGCAGCGCTTCAACGAGTGGAACGTGGATGAACTCGTCTATCTCGACATCAGTCGGGATGACCGCTACGATCTGCGCCGTGAAGATCATAAGCTCAAAGGGCTGTCCGATCCGCTTGATATCCTGGACGCTGTCAGTAAGACCTGTTTCATGCCACTGACGTGGGGTGGACGCATCCGGACGGTCGAAGCCATGCGTGAGCGCATCTCACGCGGGGCGGACAAGATCGCCATCAATACCGGGGCATTTGATACACCCTCCCTGATTACCGATGGCGCGAAGGTCTTTGGCAGCCAGGCGATTGTCGTCAGTATTGATGCTCGCCGGCATGAAGACAACCGGCATGAGGTGTTTGTCGAAGGTGGGACACGCGCGACCGGGGTCAGCCCGGCAGAATGGGCGCAGCAGGCTGAGGATCGTGGTGCGGGGGAGATCCTGCTGCAGAGCATCGACCGGGATGGCACCGGGCAGGGTTACGATACTGACCTGATCCATGCCGTAGCCTCGGCGGTACGGATACCGGTAGTTGCCTGCAGCGGCGTCGGACGCTATGAGCAGTACGCGGATGGCATCCGTGCGGGGGCATCCGCGGTAGCCGCCGCCAATATCTGGCATTTCAAGGAACTTTCTGACCG
>JADZAD010000317.1 GCA_020852775.1 Anaerolineae bacterium | reverse complement strand
GTGTGGTCGAAGAACCACTGGATGTGCTGGCAATTGAGCGAACACATACGTTCCGAGGCCGTTATCATGTGCTTCATGGGGCGATCAGCCCCATGGAAGGAATCGGCCCTGACCAACTGCGTATCAGGGAACTGGTGCTCCGGGTTCAGTCCTCGACGATCCATGAAGTGATTATCGCCACGAATGTCAGTCTGGAAGGTGACGCAACGGCTATGTATATTCAACGGATGGTCGCCGGGAGTGGCGTCAAGCTGACCCGGCTGGCACGCGGCCTACCTGTTGGTGGCGATCTCGAATACGCCGACAGTGTGACACTGCTGGGAGCGCTCGAAGGACGACAGGAAATGCCGCGAGAGTAGCACCCCTACCGCCCCCGTAGCTCAACGGACAGAGTGATGGTCTTCGGAACCAGAGGTTGCGGGTTCGAATCCTGCCGGGGGCATTTATACAGGACAGATATGATGTTTTCATCCCCCTTCGAGGCCATGCATCTTGCACAGCGTCTGGCCACAACCTTCGGAGAACTGCCTCAGGTCGAAGCGGTCACGTTGGGCGGATCGCTCGCCAGTGGATCCGGAGACGCTTCCTCAGACATTGATTTATACGTCTACACTCATGCGGAAATCTCCACGCCGGAGCGCGAGGCCATCGTCGCCCGCTCCGGTGGGGCAAGCCGCGCGGACATTGGCCTGACCTATTGGGGGCCAGGTGACGAGTGGTTCCAAGCGGATAGTGGTATCGAGGTTGACGTCGTCTACTTTGATACCGGATGGATGGAAACCCAGATATGCCTGTTGCTGGATGAGCACCGTGCAAGTATGGGTTACAGCACATGTTTCTGGTATACAGTACTCTACTCGGAAAGTCTGTATGATCAGGAAGGCTGGTTTGCGAAATTGCAGACACGCTGCAAAGCACCCTATCCAGAGGCGCTGAGTGCGAACATCATTAGCCGTAACCTGCCTGTGCTGCGCACAGTCATCCCGGCGTACTTGCGCCAGATTGAGAAAGCCACCCGTCGGCATGACCTTGTCAGTATCAACCACCGGCTGGCAGCCCTCTTCGCAAGCTACTTCGACATTATCTTTGCTGCCAACCGTGTGCTTCATCCCGGAGAGAAGCGGCTGCTGGAACAGGCCCAGCGTTTATGCGCCAGCTTACCCGATCACATGACAGATGACGTGATGTCCGTGCTGCATTCGTCCGGTTCCGGCGATCCTGAGTTGCTGGCGCAACTCAACCGGATGATTGACCGGTTGGAAGAATGGCTTACGTCCAGAGGCGTCAATCTGATCGATCTTCCCGGTCTGTTTCCTTCCGCAGAATGACAGTCACCCGGCTGTTTCAGCGGGACACTGAACACCAGAGATAGAAAAGCAAGAAGACCCAGAGTGATATACTGGGTCTTCTTATGTGCCCCTAAGGGGATTCGAACCCCTGTTTTGGCCTTGAGAGGGCCACGTCCTGGGCCACTAGACGATGGGGGCTGAGTGGTGCGAATTGTACCATCTGCCCCCTCTATCGTCAATGCGCGCAGTGGCTAGGTATACCGCTCCAGCCACGCCAGTGTACGTTGCCATGCATCGGCTGCCGCAACCGGGTGGAAGATATGCGGGCGTGTATCATTGAAGAAGGCATGCTGTGCTCCTTCTCCATAGATATGTACCTCGTGGACAATCTGGTTACGGGCCAGTTCTGCCTCAAAGGCCCGGACGGCTTCGACGGGGATACCCTGATCATGTTCCGCGAACAAGCCTAGTACAGGGCAGGATATCCGGGCTGTATCCGTGGGGCTCAACGGACGGCCATAGAAACAAACAGCGGCGGCAACACCCTGACAATCGGAAGCCGTCGAGAGCGCGAGGCCTCCTCCCATACACCAGCCAACTACCCCTACCTGCTCTGCAGGATATGCGCGACCTTGCAGATATTCAACGGCGGCACATATTTCTGCAACAGCCCGATCGCGATCAAGTGCCATCGCCAGCTTGCGTGCCTCGTCGGGTTCATTGGCGATTTCCCCGTGGTAGAGATCCGGCACAAGGGCATGATAGCCTTGTGCGGCAAATCGGACCGCCAGATCTTTCATGTGCCCATTCAGCCCCCACCATTCCTGCAGAAGTACAACCGCGCGGGGGCCAGCGGCTTCGGTCGGAGACGCCAGAAACGCTGGCACCCCCCCTGCTCCATACGGATATTCCACCAGTTCTGTTCTTGCCATTTCTCCGACTCCTCCACTAAATCTGTTTAGAACCAACAGGTAATGATATTTAAAGATATAGGGCATTATGGGGCAAGTTTGTCACCCCTGTATTATCGAGATCGTGTCGCTGGATGCAATCAGGCGGCACCAGCATTCGACAAATGCCGCGAGTGATGTATTATTATGCGTGGACTGTTCAATCACGACTCCCATCGGGCAGCAAGTTGCAGCGCCTGGCGTGGCAACGCATTGAGCCTCGTAACTCACCCGCTTTGTGGGCCGCACCAAGAGATATTGCTCAACGTGTTTTCCACCGCATTTGAATGCCCCACGCGTAGATGGTCTTCCCCGGGCAGAGCCGTTGACAGCCCCTAATGAGGGACATATAATCCCTCGATTGCAACGAAGCCGAGGGCGAAGAGGAGTTTCCCATGTCAGAACTTACCCCAAACAGACCGCTTACAGAGATTTCCGAGAAGATGGAACTCGTCGGCGTCGTCAAGAAAGTGCATCTGGGCGGTGCGGTGATTGAAGTAGCAGGCCATGAAGGGCTGCTGCATATCTCACAGATCCGGCGTAAGCGTGTCAACAATGTCAGTGATTTTCTTAAGGAAGGCCAGGTCGTCCATGTCTGGGTGCGTAGTGTTGATGCCCAGAGCGGGCGGCTGCAAGTGACGATGATTCAGCCTCCGGCTGTTGACTGGAACACGCTGACGGTCGGTCAGGTTTACAGCGGTAAGGTTATCCGGATCGAGAAGTACGGCGTGTTTGTTGACATCGGGGCCGAGCGCCCGGGCCTGGTTCATGTGAGCGAGATTGCCACTGAGTATGTGAAGAATCCGGAAGACGTTGTCAGCCGTGATACGGTGGTTGAGGTGAAGGTAATCAACCTCGACCCGGAGAAGAATCAGATTGACCTGAGCATGAAGGCGCTACTGGCACCCAGAGAGCAGGAAGAAGTTGCTCCGGTAGTTCAGGAAACGATCGCCGAAGTGGAGTTACCGACGGCGATGGCGGTAGCGTTTGAACGGGCGCGTGGCAAGTCGCCGGCAGCAGTAGCCAGGGCCGCTAAGTCCGGGCGCAAGAAAAGCACCACAACAGACGACATCATTCGTCGAACGCTGGAGTTTCACGATCAACAGAGTTGAAGCCTCTGAAC
Source organism: Anaerolineae bacterium (assembly GCA_020852775.1). Lineage (GTDB taxonomy): Bacteria > Chloroflexota > Anaerolineae > Aggregatilineales > UBA3940 > JADZAD01. The sequence goes on along the minus strand of JADZAD010000317.1, from coordinate 3,616 downwards.
GGCAATTCCACGGGGCCGTCCGTATGCGCATACGGACGGCCCCGTTTGCTTTACCACAACGAGGATTGCACTCAACCAGGTGTATCGAGGATCGTAAAGCGAAAGGTTAGAGGCGCTCCGACCAGCGTACCATCAGCGAGTACAAGCTGCCAGGAGCTGCTGATCGTTGATGCATTGGGGTTGTAGGCCGGCGTCCGCAGTTCCAGACGTATATTCACCTCGGTACCGGGCTGGACGGTCTCGCCGAGGCGGATCGAGGGTGGCCCATCCATCTGTGCACCATCTTCGAAAACCAGGCGCGTATCGAACTCAAAGGGACACTGGCTGGTATTCCGGATGACAACTTCCTTCACGAGAAGCGTCAGTTCAGGGTAGATTGCCCCGTTTTCAGGCGTCTGGTCAAGAACCACATAGCTGTAATTACAAACAGGTGGAGTTTGCGCCGGGTTGAGGGGCATAAGTGAAGCTGTTGCCGTAGGAGGCTGATGCTCTTCTTCCGGAACAGCCGGCAGAGGAGGGAGCGTGGTCAGAGCCAATAGGTCTGTGGTGGACTCGGTCGGGAGCGGCGTCAGAACCAGATCAACGACAGGCACGAACTGAGGAAACTGGCTACTCAGGATGCCGGTGAACGCGAGATATGTCCCCACGGCAAAGGAGAAGGCTGCCAGCAGCGTGGCGGCCCAGAAGCCCGACTTCCTGGGGGCCTGTCGCGAAGGTGGTACGGGCACTGAAGGCGGCGCGGGTTGTTTCACCGGCACGGACGGCATGCTGAGTGGATCTCCTGCTGAAACGATTTCGGGCCTGGACGCCTTAATCGCCAACAGATTCTGCGCCATTTCCCCTACATCCTGGTATCGTTCTGCCGGACTTTTCGCGAGCGCCCGGTAGATGATCGGTTCCAGATGTGGCGATATGGTCGGGTTGAGGCGGCGCACATCAGGTATCGGGTCGTTGATATGCTTCAACACGATCGCGATTGGGGTGTCCGCGTCATACGGTGGTGAACCCGTGAGCATCTGGTAGAGTACCACACCAAGGGAGTAAATGTCTGATCGATGGTCTCCGGACTGGCCCAACCCCTGCTCGGGTGACATATAGGCAGGCGTCCCTACCATTGAACCGCTTGCTGTCATGGTAGGGCCGTTGATGATGCGTGCGATGCCAAAATCAGTCAGAACGGTGCGCCCGCTGGAGTCAAGTATGATATGGGCAGGCTTGATGTCACGGTGGATCATGTGTCGTGAGTGTGCATAGGCCAATGCACTGGCGACGTCGTAAGCGATCCGTATGGCATCTTCCGCAGCAATGAGCCGCCCCTCAAACTGGTACTGCATCAGGTCGGTACGCAGCGTTGGCCCATCTACGTACTCCATGACCATATAGTAGACTTCGCGTTGCGGGTCGAATTCAAAATCATAGACCTGTACGATATTGGGATGTCGTAGCTGAGCGACATTGCGTGCTTCGCTCTCGAATCGCTGCCGGAATTCAGGATCATCACCCAGGAATGGGTGCAGAATCTTGATCGCCACAAAACGATCGAGTGACGCCTGGTAGCCTTTGTAGACCTCAGCCATGCCACCGCGACCTACCCGTTCATGTAACTGGTATTTTCCGATAACCTTACCGGCCAGGTCTTCTGCCACACTTACCCCACTTACTCAGTTAGCGTATCCGCCGGCTCAGATGCGGGTACTTCGAATAGATGTGACAGGGTGTGAATGACCTGCTCTGGCTCGTAATACAGGGTGACTGTTGCTATGTATTCACCAGGGAGCGGCTCACGCAGATGGATGGTAAAGGACATCTGTGTCAACTGTGTCTCGATGACGCTCATCGATGCGACGGTTGGCCCATTAAGGCGGTTGACATCGATGGAGAGATTCGGCCTGTCGCCGGGCATGAAAGGTGTGATCTCGATTTCGAGCCATACGCGTTGTCCGTCCGGGTACAGATTGGGGATGACGCGAACAACGCGCATATGCTCTCGCGGCTGCGGGGCCAGAGAGGGATCGGTGATGAAATTGATATCCATAGGGCCTCATTATATCAGAATTGGATCCCGGCGTGCCCTGTTATTCGTCGAACATATAGGTGGCTTCAGCATAGAGACGGACGGCGCGATCCGAGAAGCGGGATTGCATCCAGTGGAGCAGTTCCTCGTTCTTACGTGCCAGCGGCAGATCGCTCGCCAACTTCTCAAGTGGATAGTTGATTCTCAATGCCCGGCCATGAATGACATGGCGCGTTACGCCTGATGGTGCACGCAGGTGACGGCGCGCAATAGCAAGAACATCTTCCGGGTGAAAGCCACCAAAGATAATTGCACCTGCCATATCCGGATAGAGCTGGCGTAGGCTGGGCAGGTCCGAAAGTGCGGTGCGGTTGAGCTGGCCGGTATCCACATAGGAATCCACCAGCCCCTTCAGCGCTTCCATTCTCCCTATACGATCCTGGGCGTTGGTAGTGAAAGCAAGAGCGTGGCCATCCTGAAAAATGCAGTATGCGATAATCTCCTGGCGTTCGAGCAGGCTTCGGGCGTCGCGGAGATCGATAAGATCCATGTGCAGCCCAGGAACCCGGTCAAAGCAGCTGGTGAGCTCGCTGAAATGAATACCTGTTATGACATGGTACCATGTTTGCAGTTCTGTCAGTGGTGAGCCGTATTGAACAACCTGCACAAGCGCATGCTCGATCTTGAGCGCACTCAGGGCATAGTGCCGATTGGTGCCGTCAAGAAGTGCGAATTCCTCACCCCCCTCATCAACCGTGAGCGGCGTCACAATAATTGGATTCTTGAGTACACCATCACGCTCGATGCTGCGTACCAATGGTTGGGCCCGCTGCTCATCAACGGGCTCATGAGGCAAAATGTGTGACACTGGGACAATGCGAAGATCAGGGGTGGGAATTTCAGTCATGCAGCGTTCCTCAGGTTGGTGGTCAGGATTATCGTTGATGGTAAAGCATCACCAGACGCTGAGCCTCCTCCGCGATGTCGTGGCACAGCGTTTCAGGCTCAACAACAGTGACGTCCGCGCCCCAGCTTCGTATCCAGGGGCGCATTTCATCCAGCTTCGCTATCCGGACGACAAGCTCAAGGGCTCCATCAGGCTGCTCGGTCAGTGTCTGGGAGGGATGCCAGATGCGCTCACGAATGTACGGTGCGACACCGGACGAGAACCTCAATCGCACGGTAACAGGCGATTCGTCGCCCCCCATAATACCCCATGCATGCGCGAAGTGAGTCACTGGATCGAAAGTAGGCGGAATAGTATAGGTTTCCTGAAGTGCTTCCGCCTTTTCGACACGCTCGATCTTGAATGTCCGGACAGAATTACTCCAGTCATCGTGACCAATAACATACAGCCCACCGCCAGAGGACGGCTCAATTGTATATGGCGAGATAACCCTCGTTCGTTCAGTGCCGCTGCGAGGAGAATAATACCAGATTCTGACTTTGCGCTGCTGTGTCCAGCACCGGGAGATTGTTTCCAGTACGCTGACGAACTCCGTATTCACCGGGTGGCTGCGTAGAGCTTCTGCTGTTTTGCTGATATGATCCGCGAGCGGATCAGGGAAGGCAGTGGCGAGTTTGTGGAGTGCAGAGACGATG
>JADZAD010000316.1 GCA_020852775.1 Anaerolineae bacterium | reverse complement strand
GTAGCCTGATGATTTTTTTCGCCAAATCATTCAATGTTCAATTTTCGTAGTTCGTATCATATAACATTACATTACTTACAAGGAGAACCGTACTATGTCCTGGACCATTGATGCCGCTCACAGCCGTGTTGGTTTCAACGTTACGCACATGATGATCTCCCGGGTGCGTGGTGAGTTTGAATCCTTCAGCGGCACTGTTGAGTTCGATGAGGCCAACCCGGCAGCGACCACCGTCACCGTCGATGTCGATGTCAACAGCATCAACACCCGCGTGGCTGATCGTGACAACCATCTGCGCTCGGCGGACTTCTTCAACGTCTCGGAGCAGCCGGTGATGAGCTTCCGGAGCACGAAGGTCGAGCTAACTGGCGGCAATACCGCGAAGATGACCGGCGACCTGAGCATCCGTGGAGTCACGAAGCCGGTGGTGCTGGATGTGGAATACAGCGGCCTGGCGAAGAGCCCCTGGGGCACCACCAGCGCGGGCTTCAGCGCGACCGGTGTGATCAGGCGTACCGAGTGGGGCCTGACGTGGAACGCCCCGCTGGAGACCGGTGGCCTGCTCGTCGGGGAAGATGTGACTATTACGCTTGAGGTCGAACTGGTTCGGCAGGAAGCGCCGGAAGCGGTTGCCCTGGCATAGCGCCAGGCACAGCCACTATCCACCCCTCTCCAGCCCGGCAGGGGCGAGCCAGACGGCTCGCCCCTGTTTGCTTACCGGGAAGCGATCATTCCATACCTGCCTGTATAATCAGAAAGCATAGTCCGTCAGAGAAGATGTATCGGAAGCGCCATGTCAGAATCGACGCAGCCTTCACCGTCACAGCAGGAAACCCGCGCGGGCTGGATGGATCGCCTGGAACCACCGCCCGATCCCACCCGTGTCCATGCGCCGGTCCCGGTTGAGGCGCCGCCACCCGCACGCAGGCGCCACCGCCGCCGGGGTGGGGGGCTGAATGTTCTGATCGCCGGGACAGGCATCGGGCTGGTGGTGCTTGCCGCGCTGGGGATGCTGCTACTGGTGGGTGGCTACGCCGCGGTACAGGTAAGTAACGTCGTCCTGCCGGGGGTGTCTGCCGGGGATGTGGCGCTCGGCGGAATGAGCCGGGCGGAAGCCGCCGCCGTGGTTGATGCTACCTGGAACGGCGAGCGCGGCCTGATCGTCACCGCCGGAGAGGAGACGTATTACGCTGCCCTGGCGGAATTCGGCCTGACAGTCAGTGCCGATGCGACCGCGCAGCGCGCGCTGGAAGTCGGGCGGAGCGGTGGGCTACCTGCGCGGGCCGCGCAGATCGTCGAGGCGCTGGGCGTGGGCTATGCCGTCCGCCCGGTGGTGACGCTCGATGGGGAGGCGGCGCGGGCCGGGCTGCAAAGCTGGGCTGAACGCATCAACCAGCCACCGCGCAACGCCACTCTCAGCCTGGAGAGCGGGCAGATTACGGCGCTTCCAGGCGAACCGGGCTACAGCCTCGATGCCGAGGCGACGCTGGCGGCGCTCGCCGCTGACCCGGCCTTTGTGCTGCTCGATGGCTACCTGCCGTTGGCGCTCGTCCCGGTCGCACCGCAGGTGGTGGATGCTTCGGCTGCGGTGGAGGCGGCACGGGCGCTCCTCAGCGGGCCGCTGGCGATCACCGTCTACGATCCGATCGTCGATGAGCGCATCGAGCAGAACGCCGACCCCGCTACGATCGCGGGCTGGCTCTCCGTGCAGACAGGCGAGGCCGAGCCGCAGGTGGTGGTAGACCCCGGCCTGCTGGCGGGCTATCTGCAAGGCATCAGCGCCGGGCTGGGTGAGGGCCGGGGCATCGACGTGGAGGCCAGCGCCGCCGCGATCCGTGACGCGCTGGCTGGCGATCGGGTGGCTGTGCTTCCGGTGGTGTATTCCGCCACGACTTACACGGTGCAGCCGGGGCAGACGTTGACCGCGATCGCGTGGGAGGCCGGTATGCCGTACTGGCGCATCATCGACGCCAATCCCGGCATCGATCCGGATGCCCTCACGCCGGGCAGCGACCTCGTCATCCCGCCGAAGAGCGACCTGCTGCCCCTGCCGGTGATCCCCGGCAAGCGGCTGGTGGTGGATATCAGCGAGCAGCGCCTCTACGTTTACGAGAACGGCGGCCTGATCAACACCTTCATCATCAGCACCGGGATCGACCGCTCACCCACGCAGCCAGGCGTGTTCCAGGTGCAGACGCACGACATCAGCGCCTACGCCTCGGTCTGGGACCTGACTATGCCGCACTTCCTCGGTATCTATGAGGCGTGGCCGGGCTTCATGAACGGCTTCCACGGCCTGCCGACGCTCTCCAGCGGGGCGATCCTGTGGGCGGACGTGCTCGGTCGGCCCGCCTCCTACGGCTGTATCATCCTCAACCTGGATGAAGCCGAATGGCTCTACACCTGGGCCGAAGACGGCACAGTGACGGTTATTCAGGAGTAGGCGCGGGTGCGTCACGCCACAGCCCGGCCCGTTCGAGCGCTGCGCCGATCACGGGGTAGCGGAACTCCCTGCCGCGCCATGTCGCCAGCGCGCCGGCCAGCCCATACAGCCAGAAGGCGCCCATCAGCACCATCGGGATCACCATGCTGATCAGCCCGATCCAGAAGATCGGCGGCGGGGCCGCGTCTTCGGGCAGCCCGATCAGCGGGATGAACGTGAGGAAGTAAAAGATCGTCCACAGCACCCACACCACGATGATGATGGCGGTCGTGATCAACTGGTAGACGGCGGCCTGCAGCGCCTGGAACGCGGCATAGCGTGACTTCTCGCGCTGGTTCAGGTAGACCAGCACCCCGGCCAGGATGCCCAGCCCCTGCACGATCACCGAGCCGTGCGTCAGCGCCGCGACCAGCCGCTCTTCAACTGAATGAGGCTTCTCGTTCATGTGTTCTGCTCCCTTACTTATCCTTCACCTCCATCATACACCCGCTGTACGTCGCCCGACCTCCCAATTCCGGGGTGTCGATCCGGTTTTGTCCCTCCGGGGATCACGGTTACAATCCGCGCATGCTTCCCGCCCGTACCCGTCGCCTGTTCCCGTATCTGCTGCTGATCCTGCTCGCTGGCTTTGCGCTTCGCCTGCACCTGCTCGGCGCGGCCAACGTCTGGTGGGATGAAGCCTACTCCGTGTGGCTGGCGCGCCGTCCGCTGCCCGAGCTGGCGCGGATCACCGCCTTTGACGTGCACCCGCTGCTGTATTACACGCTGCTGCACGGCTGGATTCGCCTCGCCGGACAGAGCGAACTGGCGGTGCGCTTCATCTCGCTGATCGCCGGGGTGCTGACGCTGGCGCTGGCCTACCGGCTCGGTGCGTCCGTACTCAGCCGTGAGGCCGGGGCACTGGGGGCGCTGCTGCTGGCCGTCTCACGCTTCCATATCTGGTGGTCGCAGGAGGCGAGGATGTATGTCTTCGCCGCCTGCTGGGCGACGCTGGCGCTCTGGCTGCTGGCGCGGCAGGTACGGTTACGTGAGCGCCCGTTCCGCGTGAGGCTCGGCGGCTGGATCGCCTTCGCGCTGGCGCTCGCCGCCGGGATGTACACGCTCTACCTGGCCGGGTTGGTGCTGGTTGCGGCGAGCGGCGCAGCCCTGATCCTGCTTGTGGTGCGCCGGGTGCGCTGGCGCTGGGCGGTCGAGTGGGCGCTGGCACAGGTTGCCGCGCTGATCCTCTACCTGCCGTGGGCGGTCTACGCGCTCGACAAGATCCGTTCACAGGCGGCGGGCGCCGAATTCTCGCCGGATGCTGCTTTCTCTGTTTATGCTCTGCTGCTGGCGGCGGGCATCTCAACGGACATCGGGCGCTACCTGTGGCTGATCCTCCCTTACGGCCTGCTGCTGATCGCTGCGCTTATCTGGATCGGGCTGAAGCGCCGTCCGGAGGCGCTCGCGCTGCTGCTGCCCGCCGTGCTGATCCCGCCGCTGATCGTCTTCGGCCTGACGGTGATCGACTGGCGCTTCTACCGCCCCGCGCCGGAGGCCCGCTACTTCCTGCTGTTCGCCCCGGCGGCGATGCTGCTCCCGGCGGCGCTGATCGACGGGCTGAGGCGCTGGCGGAATGGCGCGGGACTGCTGATCCTGCTTCCGCTGCTGACAGTCGCAGCGTGGTCCGCGTCGCAGCACTATACCGCCCGCTACCTGCGTGACCAGTGGAAGAGCGCGGCGCAGGTGCTGGCGGCCTACGCCCGGCCCGATGACGCCGTGCTGATGGTCTCCGGGGATCGGTATCCGCTCTTCCTCTATGAATATGAACGCATTGACGGCCCGCCCGCGCGCGCCGTGCCGGATGGCGCGCCGCTGCTGACCGCGGAGAACGTCGAGGCGCAGATGGCACAGGCCGCCGGCGGCGCGGAGCGTGTGTGGCTGGTCGGGATCGAGGCAGGTATCCAGGACCCGGACGGGCTGGCCCGCGCCTGGCTCGACGCGCATTATCGCCCGGCGTTGAGTGTGAATTATGACTACAACGCCCTCGTGCTCTACACCATCGATGGAGCGCAGCCTGCGCTCAACGACGGTACGCCGTGGGCTGTCCTGCCGACCCGTGAGTTCCGCCCGGGCGACACCGTTCACCTCGGCTTGCGCGTGGAAGCCCCCGCGGTGGTCGAGATGATCCACGAGAGTGGGCTGGTGCTGGCCGCTCGGACGATCGAGGCGAGTGCACCAGCGCTGCTGGACGTGCCGTTCGCCGTGACGCAGGCTACACCCGCCGGGCGCTGCGCCCTGCGCGTCGATGGGCAGGAGGTGGGGCAGGTGCGGGTAACGCGCAGCGACCCGCTCCTGCGGGAGGCGGACGTGCCGCGCCAGCTCAATGCCCGGCTGGGAGATTCGATTGAGCTGGTCGGGATGGGGCTGCCCCGCGGCCCGGTGCGGCCCGGCCAGCCGCTGATCGTAGACCTGTACTGGCGCGCCCTTCAACCGGTAGGTATGGATTACACCGTGTTCGTGCAGGTGGTCGGCCCGCCCAACCCGGCCAGCGGGATGCTGCTCCGGGGGCAGCATGACGGCCCGCCGGTCGCCGGAAGCTTCCCGACCGGGGCCTGGCCTGCCGGGCTGATTGTGCGTGACCGGCATACGCTGTCGCTCGATCCGGCTGCTATGCCGGAAGAGGGGAGCTATACCCTGATCGCCGGGTTGTACGACCCCGCCACGGGTGTGCGCCTGCCCGTCAGCGCCGGGCCGGACTACCTGGGGCAGAGCGCCCTCGACCTCGGCATATTGACGATTGCGCCGTGAATCAAACGCCCCGGCCAGCACGACCGGGGCGCAATTGTTCCGGGGGCTTGCTACGTCTTCCGTTCTTCCCACGCCTGCTGGATCGCCCAGATCGCCAGCGGGCGCATGTAGCCAAGCGAGCGGTAGTCACCGAGGTACGTCCACGCTTCGGGCGTCTGGAACCAGTAGCCGAAGTCCCCGTAGGTGGATTCCGCTGCGCCCTGTGCCGTGGCAAAGCCTTCCGTGGTCATGCCTTCACGGATCATAGTCGCCGCCAGCGCGTAGGTCGTGCCCGGCCAGACTTCGCCTGCCTGCATGAAGCCCGGATCGACCAGCCCTTCGGGGCGCATGCCGTTGACCGCGCCGCGCTTACCGTCCTCGAATTCCAGCACGTTCAACTCATAGATCGCCTGCAGCGCCAGCCTGGC
>JADZAD010000315.1 GCA_020852775.1 Anaerolineae bacterium | reverse complement strand
CTCGTGGCAGATTCCATGCTGGGGCAGGAAGCGGTCAACGTGGCGCAGGGGTTCAACCAGCAACTTGGGCTCACCGGCCTGATCCTGACTAAAGTTGACGGTGACGCCCGCGGCGGCGCGGCTATCTCCATGCGTGAGGTGACCGGTGTCCCGATCAAGTTCCTGGGCACCAGTGAGAAATCGGACGGGTTGGAGGTATTTCACCCGGATCGGCTGGCCAGCCGTATCCTGGGGATGGGAGACGTCCTCTCGCTGATCGAGCGCGCAGAGTCGTTAGAGATCGATGAAGAGCAGGCGCGTGAACTGCATGAAAAGATGCGGAAAGCCGCCTTCACTCTGGAGGACTTCCAGAAACAGCTTCAGATGGCCAGGAAGATGGGGCCTCTCAGCCAGCTCATGGAGATGATCCCCGGCGCGGGCGAAATGCTCCGGGAGACACCTCAGGATGAGATGGATCGACAACTGAAGCAGGTAGAGGCTATAATAGGCTCTATGACGCTCCATGAGCGCCGCAATCCGAAAGTGCTGAATGCTAACCGCCGCAAGCGGATTGCCGCCGGGAGCGGTACATCTGTCCAGGATGTGAACCAGCTCATCAAACGGTTCCAGTATGCCCAGCAGATGATGCAGAAACTCTCGAAGATGCAGCGAATGCCTGCGAATCTTCGCGGGTTGTTTCGCTAACCATCCTTTTGTCATATGATTGAGTGCAAGGAGTAGTACAGCAGAATGGTTCGTATCAGATTACGCCGAGTTGGTTCGAAGGGCCAGCCGAGCTACCGCATCGTTATCGCAGACAGCCGCAGCCCTCGTAACGGCCGCTTTATCGAGAAGATTGGCTTCTACAATCCACGTACCGAGCCAGCCACGATTGAAGTCGATGAGTCACGGGCACTCACCTGGCTTCAGAACGGGGCGCAGCCCAGTGAATCGGTTGAACGGCTGTTCAGGACTGCCGGGACACTGGCGCGTTTCGAGCGGCTGCGTCAGGGTGAGGCGCTTGAGGCGCTGGTCAGTGAAGCTGAAAGCAACAAGATTGTTGTCGACCCGCGGACACGCCGGGATGATCTCTGGGCAAAGCGTGCGGGCAGCAAGTCTGCCGCCGGGGAAGCTGTAGCCGCAGAGTAGAGTGACGGCGATCCTGTAAGCTGGTCAACCGCCCGGGAGAAAGAAGACAAGGTATCTGCCCTCCATCTGGTTGTGGTATGTGCCGTATCGGGGAACCCAGTATCTATCCCCACTCTGACTTCCTGTTCTTGTAACCTGGGAGGCACACATGAAGGAACTCGTCGAGTACATCGCGAAGTCACTGGTTGACGATCCAGCACAGGTCGAAGTCCGGGAGATTGAGGGCGCAACCTCGATTATCCTTGAACTCAGCGTGTCTCAGGAAGATATGGGCCGCATCATTGGCCGAAGCGGGCGGGTTGCAAACGCTATCCGCACGCTGCTGCGTGTGATCGCCGCCAAGCAAGGTAAGCGAGTGACGCTCGAGATCGTGTAGTGTCACCGCCCTGTGCCGGGATCATGCACAGGTTCTCTGGGGTGAGCCGGGGTTACCCGGCTGCGGATCATCATCGTATGCTGATACTGCCTCCGCGAGTGCAAACTCTACGAGGCAGTTTTGTGCCAGACAGGTGTCATATGGGGCAGTTACGCCGCCGTCCGCTCCGTCAATCACCGGCTTCGCCTGCCCCTAACGCCGGGGCAGAGCCGTCATCGTCCGCCCGCCCGGAGTATCTGCTGGTGGGCCGGATTGTGCGCCCACATGGTGTGCGTGGCGAAGTCCTGATGCGGGTTATCACAGACTATCCCGAACACCTCTTCGGGGTCGAGACTCTTTACCTCGGTGACAGGCACACGCCGTACCGTGTCAGGAGTGTCCGTTCACATAACCACGGTCTGCTGATCACCTTTGACGTCCTTGGAGATCGCTCAGACGCGGAAGCTATGCGTGCCACTGATGTATTCATTCATATCACTGACGCGGTGCCGCTGGAACAGGGTGAGTATTACCTGTTTGAATTGGAAGGCATCAGCGTAGTCAGCGAAGATGGACAACCTGTAGGGCGGCTGACCGGCTTTCTGGAGACAGGAGCCAACGACGTGTATATTGTGACGACCACCGGCGGCACGGAACTCCTGCTCCCGGTGATCCCGTCCGTGATCCTGGACGTCAATATCACGGAGCGTGTGATGACGGTTCACCTGCTCGATGGCCTTGTATAGGGGTATACGATGAACAAGCGACCGACCTACCCGATGACTGCCGCGAAGCTCAAGGAACTCCAGGTTGAACTCAAGCAGCTGGTTGATGTGCAGAAGCCTGAGCTGGCTGTCCGCCTCAAGACGGCGATCGCGATGGGTGACCTGAAAGAGAACGCGGATTACCACGCCGCCAAGGAAGACCAGGCATTTCTGGAAGGGCGCATCCAGAAACTGACGGAGATGATACAGGGTGCAGAAGTCGTCAGTGAGGATCACTTCCGCACAGTGACGGTCATTGAGGAAGGCATAGGTGAGGAAGAGACCTTCCTGATCGTAAGCCCGACGGAGGCGAACCCCGCTGAGGGCAGAATCTCCTATGAATCACCGCTTGGCGCGGCGCTCCAGCATGGTAAGCCCGGCCAGACGGTACGTATCGATACCCCTGCGGGTGAGACCGTCTTCCGTATCATTCGGGTGTCATAGCCGTTTGCTCTGCCTTTCGAGAAATAAAAACGCCCCCGCTCATCGAGTGGGGGCGCTGCTTTTCTGCCCGTCTACGGAAGTACTGAACTGGCAGGGGGCGGGGCGCTCGGCGCTGCCGGGGCAGCCGAGGCGCTGCTGGCCTCCCGCTTCCAGGCAGCCAGTTCGATGGTGATCCGCTCCAGGAAGCTGTTGGCTGGTGCGCCGCTGCCTGTCCCATAGACTAGGTCCACGATGCGCGCTTCGACGCGCAGAGTCGCTGTTTCCAGGGTGGTGCGGTCACCCGGCTGTAACTGTACCAGATCGCCCTTCGCAGTAAGTTTCGCCCGGACTGCATCATCCCTGAAGGTGAACTCACTCAACAGTACCTTGGTGATGGTACGGATGTCATTCTTGTCAAACAGCCACACTTCAAGGGCAGCTACCAGCTTACCCTCTCCCGGCAGGATATGCGCTACCCCCACACCCGTTTCACCGAGGAACTCCCCGGAAGCAGTCTCAATACTGAACGAGTCATCGTACATCTCGTCTCCGTGCAGATAGGTCGTCATAAACTGCACCAGCGGTGGTTTCTCGCCGCTGCCTGTGAAGTCTGTTTTTTCCACCCGTGAGGAAATTGCCGCACCGCGTGCAGCCGCGCTCTTGCTCTGGTCGGCGGCGATCTGCTCTACGGTCATGCCCGCGGGTACGGTTGACTTGCCCCGCTCCGGCCCGCCTGCTGCTTTGGCTGCTTCGGCACGCACGGAAAACGGCAGGATGCCCTCCCCGCCTCGAATGACCATCAGGATACCCATCCCGACAATTGCCAGCAGGGCCAGCACAAAGCCAAGCGGCGCGATCACCCGGACGAGACCGAGCACTGGTGGATCAACTGGCAGGGTGTTGCAGACACCGACATCCTGGTTCTCAAATACCTGGCCGCCGAACGCCAGTGCACGCAGTTCGTCCAGGTTAGCCTGCTTACCGGGATCAAAAACGCCGTAGCGCTGCTCCGCTTCCATGAAGGACTTGTTCAGCCCATCGTTCTGCTGGCAGATGAAAGACAGGCGGTCTGCAGCCAGTTGCTCGTTGCCGTCCAGCGCGAATGCATCGGCCACCGCCTGAACGTAAATTCCCTGGTAACTCACCTGCAGTTGCCAGATGCCGGTATCTTCGATGCGAACCGAGGACACGCCCCACCCGAAGCCGAGAAGGGTCGCCAGGATCAAAACACCAAACGCAATGAGTACGGGCTGGATTCGCTTGATCTGGTCCATGTTGCTCGTTCCCTGTAGAGCGGGTAGTTGATACGAACGTTATTGTACTCTATCGGGGGGGATGCACAAGTCGGCCAGTGCCTGGCAATGCAGCCCCGTAAGCTATCCCTGTGGGGCTGCATTGCCAGCATATTACACGGACTCAGGCTGTTCGTCGCGCGGGGATATGGAGAGGGTCTCCAGCCGTGTCTGCTCATGACACATCGCGCACTGGGCCCATTCACGGTTCTGCACGAGCAGCAGGCCGCCACAGTTGGGGCACGGTTCGGTGAGTGGCTGCTTCCAGCTTGTCCAGTCGCAGGTCGGGTAGTTGGCACACCCGTAGAACATCCGACCCTTGCGGGTCTTGCGCTCCACGATCTCGCCTCCGCACACCGGGCAGGCCGCGCCGACCTTCTCCAGCCAGGGTTCGGTGTGTCGGCAGGTTGGGAAGTCCGAGCAGCCGATAAACTTGCCGAAGCGTCCCCAGCGGATCACCAGTGGCTTACCACAAACCGGGCAGGCGCGCCCGATCTCCGGTGTATCGAGTATCACGTTGGGGATGCTGACTCTGGCGTGCTCGAGGTCGGCTTTGAACGGATCGTAAAACTCACGCAGGACAGGTACCCAGTCCTGCTCACCTGAAGCGATCTGGTCAAGGTTGTCTTCCAACCGTGCGGTGAAGCTCAGGTCAACGATCTCCGGAAAGTGCGTCACCAGCAGGTCATT
>JADZAD010000314.1 GCA_020852775.1 Anaerolineae bacterium | reverse complement strand
TTCTGTTGGTGGGTATCGTCAGTGTTCCGGCTATGGAGACGCTTAGCACAGCTGCGATCTCGGTTCAGCAGGCACGACGTCGGATCCGCACCATGGCGGAGGGCAAACCGCAGGTGCGCTACCGGGCACGGGTCCGCGTCACGCATTCCCCGTGGCAGGAAGTCGCCGCTGTAGCCCAGGAAGAGCGACCGGATCTGCTACTGCTCGATTATCCCTCCTGCTTCGAGGTGCTTGGTCTTAGTTTGCAGGATGTGATGGACAGCTTACCCTGCGACGTCGCGCTCGCCCGCGGCCCAATCCCGGCCCATCCACACAAAGTCCTGGTGACCGCGCGTGGTGGTCCCTTTGCCGAACTGGCGATGCGGCTCGCCCTCTCCGTCACTGACACTCACGGAGAGCTTTCTACCCTGCATGTGCGCTCGACACAGGGGAGTGATCTTTCTTTTCGTGGCATCGCCCAGGTGCTGGCAAACCTGCCGCAGGTGCAGCGTAAAGAAGTGGTTACCGACGAAGCTGTCAGTGCTATTCTTCAGGCGGCGCAGGAAGCTGATCTGGTCGTAATGGGTGCCACCGGCCAGCCTGTCAGCCAACCAGATTCGCTGGGCCCTGTCACTGACCGTGTGCTGCAAGAAACCCACGTCGGGGTGCTGGTGGTCAAGACCCGTCAGGCCATGCCGCCTGACATCGCCACCAACGTCACCGTTGGTCAGATGGCGATCTCGATCCTCGTCGATAAGTGGTTTGCGGAGAACACCTTCCACGCGGATGAATTCGCCGACCGCGAGTACCTGCTGGAACTCAAGCGACAGCAGGGGCTGACGATCAGCCTCGCCCTCCCCGCACTCAATGAGGAAGAAACGGTTGGCAGGATCATCGAGACGATCCGCCGTCCACTGATGGATGAAATCCCGTTGATTGACGAGATGGTGCTGATGGACTCAGACTCCAGCGACCGCACCCGTGAAATTGCTGAGTCCTACGGCCTGCCGATTCACATCCATCAGCATACCCTGCCCCGCTACGGCGCGCGGCGCGGTAAAGGTGAAGCACTCTGGAAGAGCCTGTACTGTACCCGTGGCGACATCGTCCTCTGGATCGATACGGATATCGCCAACATCCATCCGCGCTTCGTCTACGGGCTGATCGGCCCCTTTCTGCTCAACCGGCACCTACAGTTCATCAAGGGCTTCTACCGCCGCCCGCTGCGTGTCGGCGACAGGATACAGGCTGGCGGCGGTGGGCGCGTCACCGAACTGACGGCTCGCCCACTGCTCAACCTGTTTTACCCGGAGCTTTCCGGCGTCGTACAGCCGCTCTCCGGTGAATATGGCGGGCGGCGCAAGGCACTTGAACAGGTACCGTTCTTCTCCGGGTACGGGGTCGAGATCGGCATGCTGATCGATATGTTCGAGAAGTTCGGCCTCAGCGCCATCGCGCAGGTAGACCTGCAGGAACGTGTCCACCACAACCAATCGCTGGAGTCGCTCAGCAAGATGTCGTTCGCTATCATTCAGGCGGTGATCACCAAACTGGAGCGGCGCTATGGACAGGTGCTGCTGGATGACCTGAACCGCACGATGAAGCTGATCCGCTACGAAGGAGGGCTCTTCCTCGACGTGGAGGAGATCGCCGAGCGTGAGCGCCCACCGATGATCGAATTACCGGAGTACTGTACGTTATGGAAGTAGAGCGGGTGACATGATTGCCCTTGTGAGTATTCGGCAACTATGTTGCTGGATAGAAACCGTACCTCTCTCCATCGCTGTCAAGGACTGACACTGTGCTGGACACTCTTCATCGCGATCTCATTCGGATTGTTGGCCGCCTGCGAACGTCTGAGAATTTGCTTCTGCTGATCTTGGCGGTGGTACTCGGGATTGCTACCAGTGGCGGAGTATGGCTGTTTCACCGCGTTATTGACCTCTCCCAGAGGCTGTTTGCTGTGGGGATTGCTCAGAATCTGCTGGGGCGTTGGCTGGGCGGAGCAGGCATCGTTATCGCATTGGCACTTGCCGGTGCCGTTGTTGGGGGGCTGGCGACGCTTTTTGTCGCTAAGGAACGACATCACGGTGTCGCTGCGATCATGGAATCGGTGGCTCTCGGCGGAGGGCGTTTGCGCTATCAGCAGGCGCCAATAAAGGCTCTTCTGTCGGCGATCTCACTTGGCGCAGGTGCGTCGGTTGGCCCCGAAGACCCAAGTGTCCAGATTGGCGCTAATCTGGGCTCGTTTCTGGGGCAGTACTTGAATCTCTCGGAAGATCGCGTGCGAATGTTGGTCTCGGCAGGTGTGGCGAGTGCGGTGGCTGCGGCGTTCAAAGCACCAATTGCCGGTGTATTCTTCTCATTGGAAGTGATTCTGGGGGAATTCACTACAGCTTCCGTCGGTGTGGTAGTCTTATCCGCTGTGATGTCTTCCGCGGCAATGGCCGCCCTGGAGGGCAGCAACCCGGAGCTGGGGAGCCTGACCTACGCGCTCGGTGGACCGCTGGAGATCCCGCTCTACATCCCGCTAGGGCTGCTACTGGTTCCCTTCGCAGTGCTGTTTATTCGGATTGTGTACTGGCAACATGACCTCTGGCATGGGTTAGAACGTATCCCTTTGCCCTTGCGTACAGCTCTTGCAGGAGTCATGGTCGGATGTGTGGGGATGTTTTTGCCTCAGATCCTCGGAACGGGGCGCGAGTCCATGGCGGCTGTTCTGAGTGGGGAAAGCCAAGTGACAATCGCAATGCTGCTACTCCTGGGGATTGCTAAGCTTCTGATGACCTCAGTGAGCCTGGGGGGAGGCTTCCAAGGAGGTGTTTTCGCGCCATCGCTGTTTGTCGGTACGATGATCGGCGGAGCCTTCGGGCGCGTGGTAACGCAGTTCTTTGATCCGGCTATGGTAGGTGATCCTCAGGCCTATGCCATTGCAGGGATGGCCGGGATGATGGCCGGTGTACTGCGGGCACCAATTACGGCTATTCTGCTGGTCTTTGAGCTGACAAACGATTACCGCCTGATTCTGCCTATCATGCTTACTACGACGGTATGCACGATTGTGGCCGACCGGCTTGAGCCTCACGGAATCTACTCATTGGGGCTCTGGCGCAAAGGTATTCGCCTGCAGAGGGGACGAGACGTGGACGTCATGCGGGGAATACGCACCCAGGACGTCATGCGTACACCGGCCCCAACCATTAGCGAACATGCCAGTCTTCAGGACCTCCGTGATACCCTGTGGCACCAGAAGACACGTGCTCTCTGTGTGATCGATGACCAAGAGCGACTCTGCGGAATCGTCACACTCACGGACCTGCAGCGTGCTTATGCCACAGAGCAACCTGATTTGCAGCTGACGATTGGGGCGATCTGTGGACGGGATATAGTAACCGCTACTGCTGACGAAACACTGGATGCGGTGATTACCAAAATGAATGCCCATGATTTCATGA
>JADZAD010000313.1 GCA_020852775.1 Anaerolineae bacterium | reverse complement strand
CTGCGGATTATCGACCTTGATTATACTGCCAGGTGTGACGATGTAATCGACGAGTGTGTCATAGATGGTCGGCTCAAGGTAGAAATCCACAATCTGGCAGTCATGCACGAAGGCGATCATCGGTGTGGCGGCGCTGGCCGCACCGATGCTGTAGAGCATCGCCCATTCGAGGTCGAAAAAGCCGTGCCCCTTGCCGAAGCGCACACCTTCCTTGCTTACTGCCATCCCGCCGGTGACCATCAGGTCGATCTGGTACTGGTCGCGGATCTCCGCCAGTGTGACATAGTGTCCGAATCGCTCGATCAGGTCGAGCAGCACGGCATAGTCTTCCATGCCCGGCGGCACATCCTCACGCGTCAGGCGCAGAAAACCCCGGTAGATGCCGTAGGTCGTGGTGAGCACAGTCTTACCGTCCCGGATGGCCTGCGCCTTGAGCTGTTCAACTGAATTATCCGGCGTGATGAAGATCGTCTTCGCCTGCTGGTAGATGTCCATCCCGATCAGGTTCCGGGTAGCGACGTCGCTCCCTTCGAAGTCAGTGATGTACTCCCCGAAGTTAAAGTGAAAACGGCTGTCAGGCCGGGCAACCTTGAGCAGCCTTTCCCGGACGATCCGGCGGGCTTCCTGTTTGTCCATCACACACCTCCCTGTCAATAAGGCAGGGGCAGGCCGGCTGGCCTGCCCCTGCATGCTCAGGTTATTTGGCGTAATCGACGGCACGGGTTTCGCGGATGACCGTGACCTTGATCTGGCCGGGGTACTGCATCGTCTCCTCGATCTGCTTGGCGATGTCCTTGCTCAGGCGGATCGCGGAGAGGTCATCAATGTCCTCCGGCTTGACGATGATACGCACTTCACGCCCGGCCTGCAGGGCGTAGCTCTGGCTGACGCCGTCAAAGGCGTTGGCGATATCCTCGAGGGTGCGAACGCGCTTGAGGTAGTTCTCCAGGCTTTCACGGCGGGCGCCGGGCCGCGCCCCGCTGATCGCGTCTGAGGCCTCAACGATGATGGCTTCGACGCACATCTGATCCACTTCGTGATGGTGGGACTCGATGCAGTTGATCACCATCGGGTTGATCCCGTAGCGGCGGCAGAACTCCGCGCCGATGCCGGCATGTGTCCCTTCAATTTCGTGGTCCATCGCCTTGCCGATGTCATGCAGCAGGCCGCCGGCCTTGGCGATCTCGACGTTCGCGCCCAGTTCGGAGGCGAGCACACTGGCCAGCCGGGCGGTCTCGACGGCATGGGCAAGCTGCTCCTGACCGTAACTGGTACGGAACTTCAGGCGGCCCAGCATCCTGGTGACTTCCGGGTGCAGCCCGGCGACACCAGCATCATAGGCGGCCCGCTCGCCTTCCTCGCGTACCGCGATCTCAACCTCGCGGCGGGCATTGGATATCAGCGTCTCGATGCGCGCCGGGTGAATACGTCCATCCTTCACCAACTCACCGAGGGCGCGGCGCGCTACCTCTCGGCGGATCGGGTCGAAGCTGCTGATCGTCACTGCTTCCGGCGTATCATCCACAACCACGTCAACGCCGCTGACCTGCTCGAAGGCACGGATATTGCGCCCATTGCGCCCGATGATGCGCCCCTTCATCTCTTCACTGGGGAGCGTCACGACGGAGACAGTCACATCGGCGACATGCTCCGAGGCCACGCGCTGGATTGCCATAGCGATCAGGTCGCGGGCACGGCGGTCGGCTTCGACCTGCATCTCGTCCTCGACCTCGCGGATTTTGCGCGCCATGTCATTGCGTGTTTCTTCTTCCACCATGCCCAGCAGGTGGTCGCGGGCCTGGTCAACCGTCATCTGCGCGACCTGCTCAAGGGCAGCCATCCGCTCTTTCTTGAGCGCTTCCAATTCGTTTGTCTGGCGGTCAAGTGCACTCTGGCGCTTGTTGAGCCGCTGGTCACGCTCCTCAAGGCGGTCGCGGTCCTGGTCGAGCTGCTCACGGCGCTTCTGCAGCCGCTCATCCTCGCGCAGCAGGTTCTGTCGGCGGCGCTCAAGGTCTTCCTCGTTCTCCTTCTTGACCCGTGCCGCTTCGGAACGGGCCTGGGCGAGCGTATCCTGCGCCTGGGTCTCCGCCACAGCCAGGACGTTCTGTGCTTCCTGGCGTGCATTCAGCAGGTTCAGGCGCATCTTCCTGGTCTGGATCGAGTTGCTGATCGCCAGCCCGA
This sequence comes from Anaerolineae bacterium, assembly GCA_020852775.1. Classification (GTDB taxonomy): domain Bacteria; phylum Chloroflexota; class Anaerolineae; order Aggregatilineales; family UBA3940; genus JADZAD01. Next base: position 3,256 of record JADZAD010000313.1, on the reverse strand, counting down.
TCCCTACGCCGATGCCCAGCCCGACACTCACCAGCACAATCACGATCGGTAATCCAAGCGTCATGTTGTCGTGCCTCCTTTGCTCATTCGTCGTTGTCGATGTTCGGGTCGTACCCATCTTCAGGGGCCTCGCTGCTATCGAGGCGCTCCTGCCACAGGCGGTCGAGGGCTTCACGTGCTGTCGGGTACGAGTACCCCCGCCGCATCAGGAAATCTCCAAGTTTCTTATAGAAGGTCGCCCGGTCCACGCCTGCGTACCGCCCGGCGCGCTGGCTGGCGGCACGGTAGGCGCTTTCTGTCTCGTCTGTCTCATCGAGTGCTTCCCGGATCACCTCGTCCGGGACGCCTTTCCGGCTCAGTTCCTGCCGGAGTGCGCGTGCCCCGCGCGGGTTGAACTGCTGCCGGTTATCGACCCAGAACCGGGCGAATTCACCATCGTTCACCAGCCCGGCAGCCTGCAATCGCTCGATCACGAGGTCTATCGCTGCCTCGCTGACCTGCTTCGTGGCCAGGTTCTGCCGCACTTCGCTGGCGCTGCGAGGCCGGAAGGAGAGGAAGTTAAGCGCCTGTTCATGGGCGACTTCCACTTCGTCCAGTGCCTTCAGCCGCGCGATGTCCTCAGCGCTGAGGACTTGCCCTTTGTGAAGTTTCAGGGCCTCGATCATCGCCAGCCCGAAGGCGAACTCGCCCTCGATGTAGACGTTGACGCGCTCTCTGTTCTTCTTCTGGGCGACCAGCCCTGTGATCCGTCCCGCCACGCGTATCTCCCGCAATCAAACAGCAGACAGCCGGGTGCAAGCACTCACGGCTGTCTGCTCAAGAGGCTATATGGACGTTCCCGCCGTGTTTCCACGGGGGCAACCGGCACTGATAGAGGTGATTAAACGATGCCGGAGGGTAATGCCCCGGCGTTGTTAGAGGCTTTTCCTGTGAGATCAGTCGCCATCTGGTAGTCCGATCGTGAAAAGCCCTTACCTGTTTCCAGTTTTCGATGATTGCCGGGCGTATAGAATATCGCCTCGGCCTATCCCGGTTTATTCTACCTGTCCGGTGGATGGGTCAAGTCCGCCGGCGTTGGATGTTCGCCCTAAGCTCTTATTACAGCGTGAGTCATGCGTACAGTCTGCGGGATGATGACCGGAATACCCCGGTGGGAATTATGATGCGACCACAGACTGGCAATTAACAGTACCTATTATAAGACATATTATAGCAAAAGGCGCAAGCAATTCTGCCTGCGCCGCGCTTTGCAGTTGGCTACTCCCCGGGTACGGGCGGTAGAGGCGGAAGCCCGTAGGCGTTCCGGACGGCCTGGTCAAGCGCAAGCACATAGTCCGGATGCTCACCAAGGAACTGCTTGGCGTTCTCACGCCCCTGCCCGATCATTTCCTCGTTGTAGCGGTAAAACGCGCCGCGCTTCTCCACCACACCGATGAGCGTCGCCAGGTCGAGCACATCGCCCGCGTAGCTGATGCCCTCACCGTACATGATGTCGAACTCCGCCTCTTTGAACGGCGCGGAAACCTTGTTCTTGGTGACGCGCACCTTCGTGCGGTTGCCGACCACATCGCCGCCCTGCTTGAGCGACTCGATCCGGCGCACGTCCAGCCGGACGGAGGCGTAGAACTTCAACGCGCGCCCACCGGTAGTCGTCTCCGGGTTGCCGAACATCACGCCGATCTTCTCACGGAGCTGGTTGGTGAAGATCATTGCGGTGTTGCTCTGCTTGATCGCGCCGGAGAGCTTACGCAGCGCCTGGCTCATCAGGCGGGCCTGCAGGCCAACGTGGCTGTCACCCATCTCGCCTTCGATCTCCGCCCGCGGCACCAGCGCCGCGACCGAGTCCAGCACGACGACATCCATCGCCCCGGAGCGCACCAGCGCCTCGGCGATCTCCAGCGCCTGCTCGCCGGTGTCCGGCTGGCTGACATACAGGTTGTCGATATTCACACCAATCGATTCCGCGTAGGTTGGGTCGAGTGCGTGCTCCATGTCGATAAACGAGCAGATGCCGCCGCGTTTCTGCGCCTCGGCGATGATGTGCAGGCAGATCGTGGTCTTACCGGATGACTCCGGGCCGTAGATTTCGATCACACGGCCACGCGGGATACCGCCGATGCCCAGCGCGATATCGAGTGACAGTGCCCCGGTGGGGATAGTGGCGATCTGCAGGTGGGTGGCCTCACCCAGCCGCATGATCGTACCATCACCGAACTTCTTGGTCAGGTCCTTGAGGGTCTTGTCGAGGGAGGCTAAACGGCCATCTTCAGTCATGTTCTGGATGCTCCCATGAGGTATCAATACACCATCATACAATGGCAAAAGTGTACTTCAATCAGCACAAATGTGCAATTCGGACAGGCGCCTGTCGCCTGCGTTCTGCGCGCGTTCTGACACGTGGAAACGGGTGTGGTACACTCCAGTCGCGCTCGCTTCGGAGTGAGTGTTCAGGATGAGGAAAGAGCAGGTACGGCACGCATGACCCTGGCAGGGGGGCGTCTCATTGAGTACCAGTTTCGCAGCCGGGCAACCCATAAGGAGATGCGGCTGATTGTCTATCTGCCGGTCGGCTATGACCTCTACGGAATGCGCTACCCCGCCGCATATCTGCTCCACCCGTGGGGTGCGGACGAGCGCATCTGGGTTGACCAGATCGGCTTCATCGAGACGGCGGACGCGCTGATCCATTCCGGCGTGGTGCCACCCTTTATCGCGGTGATGCCCCAGGGTGACAAAAGCTTCTTCATCAACGCCCAGGATCGGGGTGGCGATTTCAGCCTGCTGACTCGCCTTGAGCCGGAGTACTACGCCGGGGCGCTGACCGGGTACGGTGACTATGGTGACTACCTGCTCGATGAGGTGATTCCGCTTATCGATCGCACCTACCGCACCAGAGCCAGCCGGGAGGCGCGCGCGATTGCCGGGCTGTCGATGGGTGCGGCGGGTGCGGCGGTGCTGGCGTTCTCGCGCCCTGACCTGTTCAGTGTGGTGGGCATTCACAGCCCGCTGCTTTTCAGCGAGCGGCGGCCCGGCCCGCCATGGATCTTCGGCATGGGGGAGGAACAAGCCTTCTCACCGCGCGATCCGGTCAGCCTTGCCGCGGCCCTCGACCGGGACGTAAACCTGCGAATATACCTTGACTGCGGCCTTGATGACGAACGTGCCTGGCGCGCGGCGGATTTGCATGCGGCGCTGAAGGCGCGCCATATTCCTCATACCTACACCTGCCGTCCGGGCCAGTACGGGCCGGACTACT
>JADZAD010000312.1 GCA_020852775.1 Anaerolineae bacterium | reverse complement strand
CGGCAAGCAAGCCGGACGCAGCGAACCCAACTGCTGTAGAGCCGAAAGAACTGATGGCTATCATCGAATTCGCCGCGCTGAGTTCTTCGTCGCTTGCCATCTCCGGGATCACGCTCTCATAGGCCGGAGCAAAGAAGGTCGTAATCATGCTACTCAGGAAGGCAATCACGTATATCCAGAAGATCCCTGAATGGAGTAGGAAAGGTATCGACAGGATCAGGATTCCGCGGCTGACATCCGAAATGATCATGATCTTCGTGCGGTCAAACCGGTCTACGAACACCCCTGCGATCATGCCGTTGATCAGAGTAGGGACGGACGTCACGATCAGCATCAGGCCCACAGAGAGTGCCGAACCGGTCTTCTGGTAAATCAGGATGCCTGCAGCAATCATCGTAAACGAGTCACCGATGGTGGAGAGAAGCTGCGCCAGCCACATCCGGGCAAATGAGGGGTTGCGGAATACAGCAAATGGTGAGAGTTCTGCAGTTGCCTCTGCCTCGCCAGCACTCATCAGGCGCTCCTTTGCAATAGGACTGTATCTAGTACCCACAGTCGCCTACTGTACAACATGAGTGCCGGGGTGGAAAATCAATTTCTACGTGGCCCTGTATGAAGACGCAACGGTGAGTCAGAGGGAGGCCACGAGGTTCCAGAAACGAGCGACCCCGTCGGGGCCGATGTTCGGTTGACTAGCTCCGCGGAGTTGGTCAGCCCCGGTTGCCAAAAGCCGGGCGAGGGGGCCAGAGGTCAGCAACCACCAGATGAAACCCGCGGCACGGACCGGGTCAGCCGGGAGACGAACCCCCCTCCACTCTGCAGCTTTTGCCAGAATGTCAGAGTGAGCAGCATCGCCCAGCCTGGAATGATTCTCAGCCAAACCCCAGAGCAAAGCATTAACCTGTTGAGAGGGGATAAGTGAGTGGTCCTGAAGAAAGTCGAGGTTGTCACGCTCCTGTTTGCCAACCGGCTCAGAGAACAGCAGGAACACGCCGCCCTGCAGACGGGCACACAGCAAAGTCTTGAAGGCCTGCTCGCTGGGCTTCGTGACTTCCAGTGAGACAACATGCTCGACGAGAAGGTCGTGATAAGCGTTAACGATCTCACGATCGCTCCTGGCAGAATGGATGTCTACCCAGTCTTCGTCTGCGAGAACAGCAAGGAAGTCACGCGTATAGGGAGCATCCTTGGACACCACCAGGAAACGGAACCTCCTCGACTTTGCTCTCAGAGCCCGCATCAGGGCCAGAAAGTAATCGGTACCCACCGCCGCACCAGAGATCGGAATCGAAACCTCGATGGATTCATCGCTGGTCGCATCAAACTGCCTGACCTTACATGCCAGCTCGGCTGGATCCAGCGGGCGGCCCAATTCGGGCATCAGGGGATAAGGCAGAACCTCAATTCGTACTGATGCACCCAGACTCTTCCCGTAAGCGAAGAACTGGTCCTTAACCGAGTAACTGGGCACCACCATCAAGTCTGCGCCATCCACATACCAGACTGGTTGGAAGGTCGCGTCCGTCACCACCACTACCAGACGGACCCTGACGCGCTGTTCCCGCTGCATCCGGTCTTTGATCGCCGCGAGCTTGTGCGCCAGCCCGAAATGGGTGGCGATCACCACCACCTCCTCCGGAGGCTCCAGCTTCTCCGCGAATAGTTCGATAAGTTCGTTGTGGATCAACCTGGTACCGGAGCGCAGATAGGCCCGGTAGAGTCTATTCCAGGAGGTGGCGAGTGGCCCAGACTGGAACCACTCGAAGGCAGCCCTGAAGAATGGATTGATGCTCGTAACCCGATGAATAAGCTGAATAGAGCGGTCATTACTGCCGAGCACGACCGGGTTCGCAGTATCGGGGAGTCCATGTTATAGCGCGTCGGTTACACGGAGATGACCGAGGCCCGCCGGGGCATAGGCAAAGACCAGTTGGAATTCCCGCCGGCCCAGCCGGTTGATCGTTTGCTCGTTCATCCGCAGCTCCGTCTGTCTGTGCAGCCTGTCTGAACGTTGTGACAAGGTTATGCTGCAGACCTGATGCCCTGAAGACCAGTATAGTAGAGAGGTAAGCCGCTCGATAGTCTGCGTTCGGCGCTCGAAACACACCCGACCTCTAGTGGCCCCACGCTCGTGTGTCCGCTATAGACGTGAGCGGCGATCATCTCTACCGTCCGGGGGTGCCTCCAGCTTCTTCTTGAACGGTTCGGTCAGCGTCTTGCGGATCACCGCAGCGCCAAAGCTACAGAGTGCGTCTTCATTTAGTCTCCTTAGAATCTGCATGGTCATGCAGCCCTTGCTCTACACCCTGTTCAATCCTACGATAGATAACAGAGCACAATAGAATAGGTCCGGACAGGAGGGACAGATGTCTGAGGAATTCAGGCAGACGGGAGGTGCGCGGATAGGGGCCAGTGAATGGTTCGCCGGCAACGCTACACTGCCATTCGCCACGCTGGCTGCGACACCCGACACGATCAGCGTACAGGTTTTCGGGAAGTCGTATCTGTTTCCTCGATACACTATCACGCTGCTCAGCCCCCACCGGGGCCTTCTCTTTCAGGGGTTGCGTATCCGGCACAACGTGCCCGGCTACCCTCCCTTCGTGGTATTCTGGACGCCCGACTACAGCGCGCTGGTGAAGGCGCTGGAGGCGCTTGGCTACCGGGTTGGGCCTCCCGCCTGACCCGCATGCAGGGCTTCCGGGGAACTGTTTTGTATGGAGGCTGGCAGCGTTATACAATGATCACATTGTAGTCGTCATGATATGTTCTCGTGCTGCGAATCCTCCATCTCTGGGTCATCTGCCATCCCGGAAGGAAAGCACTGTGGCTATCGATACACATCCGTCACTGCCTGAGTTTGAGTACATCCGGCCAGCAACTCTGAGTGAAGCCAGCGAATTCCTGGCCAACCATGCGACTGAAGCGCGTCCGTTTCTGGGTGGAACGGACGTTTTTGTCCGGATGCGGGACGGAGCCCTCGCGCCGCGCTTTCTCGTGGACGTCAAGCATCTCGACGGCACCGGCGACCTGCACTTCGACCCGCGTTCAGGCCTCATTATCGGTGCGGCGGTCAACATGAACCGGGTGATCGCGTCACCAGACGTACAGGCGCACTACCCCCTGCTGGCACAGGCTTGCCGCACGGTTGCCAGCTATCAGTTGCGTACCCGCGCCACCATCGTCGGCAACCTCTGCAACGCCTCCCCCGCTGGCGATACTATCGGTGCCTGCCTGGCCTTTGATGCCCACCTCCACATCCACGGAGTGAGCGGCCCGCGTGAGGAACCGCTGTCGTCGTTCTTCCTCGGCCCCGGCAGGACTGTCCTGAAGCCCGGTGACATCGTGACGGCCATCCAGTTCCCCCTGCCGCCGGCAGGCTGCACGGGGGTGTATCTCAAGCTGGGGCGTAACCGCCTGAGTGATCTCTCGATCGTCGGGGTGACGGCGCTCGGTGGCCCGGACGCCGCCTGCCCATCGGGCTATCGCTTCCGGCTGGCACTGGCCTCCGTCGCCCCGGTTCCATTCGTGCCCGCGGCGGCGGAAGCGTATCTTGCCGGCAACGCTCTCTCCACGGAGACTATTCACCAGGCGGCCTGCCTGGCCGCTGAAGCCTGCACGCCGATCGACGATGTGCGCGGTGGGGCGAGGTATCGGAAACAGATGGTACGGAACCTCTCCGAGAGGGCCCTGCTTACCATCTGGAAGACACTGGCCGCTCAACCCGCCGCGTAACAGCGACCGATTCCCCCCGCCGCAGCGTGTCGGATGCTGCTCGTTCATCGGAGGCGACATGGTAGTTCATTCAATTGAGGTCACAGTTAACGGAGAACCCCGGCAGATCGCAATCCCACCCAGCATGACGCTCCTGCGGCTGCTGCGCGAGAGCCTTGCACTGACGGGCACGAAGAACGGCTGCGCTGCTGGCGAGTGCGGCGCCTGTACCGTGCTGCTGAACGGAGAGCCGGTGAACAGCTGCATGGTGCTGGCTGTCGAATGTGACGGCGCACAGATCGTCACGGTGGAAGGGCTGGCGCAGGATTCTCGGCTGGACCCGGTGCAGCAGGCGATCATCGATGCGGGTGGGGTGCAGTGCGGCTTCTGTACGCCCGGCATCCTGATCTCATCCCGCGCCCTGCTGGATCGCAATCCCGAACCGAGCGAGGAAGACATCCGCGAGGCGCTGGTCGGCAATCTGTGCCGCTGCACCGGCTACCTGCGCATCATTGAGGCCGTCAGGCTGGCCGCGCAGACTTATTGACCCGGCAGTTAAGCCGGATTCCCGGAAGGAGACAGCTCATGGCAGAGGCCCAGGCGCAGAACATCCCCAGCCCGGTCGGGGAGAGCAAACCCCGCATCGACGCCCGCCAGAAGGTAACCGGCAGCGCAGTCTTCGCCGATGACATCCCCCACGGAAACGCGCTGTTATATGCGCGTATCAAGCGCAGTTCGCGCCCTCATGCCCTGATCCGGCGGCTGGACGTCAACAAGGCCCGCGCCCTGCCCGGCGTCAAGGCCGTCGTCACCGGGGAGGACTTCCCCGGCTACATCGGGTTGTATCTGCAGGATCGCCATATCTTCTGCCGCGACCGGGTGCGCTACGTCGGTGATCCGATCGCCGGGGTAGCTGCTACCAGCGAGGAGATCGCGGAGAAGGCGCTCGATCTGATTGAGGTGGAGTACGAGGACCTTGAGCCGGTGTTCGACCCGGAATCCGGGGCCAGCGACTCCTCCCCCCTGCTCCATCCCGAACTCGGCCAGTACGCGGCGGCCAATTTCATCTTCCCCCAGGCGGGAACGAACATCTCCAACCACTTCCGCATCCGCAAGGGTGACGCCGACAGCGCCTGGGATGAGTGTGCCGCGGTGATCGAGCGCCGGTACCACGTCCCGCACATCCAGCACGTGCCCATCGAACCTCACGTTGCTGCCGCACAAGTGGATGTGACGGGGGAAATTACCCTGTGGTGCAGCTCGCAGTCTCCGTTCGCACAGCGCAACCTGATCGCGCAGGCGATGGGCATCCCCCAGAGCCGGATGCGTGTGATCGCGCCCTTCGTGGGCGGAGGGTTCGGCGGCAAGGCAGGCGTCAGCATGGAGTCGCTGGCCGTGGCGATCGCCTCAAAGGTGAAGGGGCGTCCGGTCAAACTGCTCGCCACCCGCGAGGAGGAGTTCGTCACGACGTTCGTCCGGCAGGGGCTGGTGGCCTATTTCAAGATGGGCTGTGACAGCGACGGGCATCTCCTCGCGATGGAGAACCGCTTCTACTGGGATGGTGGAGCGTATACGGAATATGGGGTCAACATCACGCGCGCGTCAGGCTACAGCAGCAGCGGCCCCTATGAAGTGCCAAACGTCAAGGCGGACGCCTACTGTGTCTATACCAACCACCCGGTCGGCGGGCCGATGCGCGGCTTCGGCATGCCGGAGATGCATGCCGGGCTGGAGCAGTGTATTGATGAACTGGCACAGCAGATCGGGATGGATGCGGTCGAGTTCCGCCGGATCAACTGCCTGAAGACCGGCAGCATCCTCGTAACCGGCAGCCAGATGCACCCCACCGGCCTGCCGCAGTGCATCGAGAAGGCCGCAGAGGCGATCGAGTGGGGCCGGAAGGACCCGCCAAGCGCCCCGAACAAGCGGCGCGGCAAGGGGCTTGCCCTGATGTGGAAGGCCCCGGCCATGCCACCTAACGCCGGGTCGAGCGCCTGGGTGGAGCTCTCCGAAGATGGTATGGTGAACGTAGGAATCGGCGGGCAGGACCTCGGGCAGGGGGTCTTCACCGTGGCCGCACAGATGGCCGCCGGGGCCCTCGGCGTGCCCTATGAGTCGGTACGGATCGCCACCCCGGTGGATACGCGCTACAGCCCGTATGAATGGCAGACGGTCGCCAGCCGCCTGACGTGGAGCCTGGGGAACGCGGTCGTCAACGCGGCCAGCGATGCGCGCCGCCAGATACTGGACATCGTCGCGGAGGCGTGGGAAGAGTCTCCCGATGACCTGGATATCGTCAATGGCGTGGTGGTTTCATTCCGCAGTGAGCGCGAAATCGCCCTCAAGAGCCTCGTGATCTATGGCATGCCTAAACCGGATGACCAGGGCTGGCGCGGCGGCCCGATCGTCGGGCGGGGCAGCTTCATGCCCACCTACGTGACCGGGCTTGACCCGGAAACCGGGCAGGGAGCACGCGCCGTGGTGCACTACACCACCGGGGCGCAGGCCGTCGAGATCGAGGTAGACCTGGAGACAGGCCGCATTGATGTCCTGCGAGGCGCCTCCGCCTTTGACGTCGGCAGGGCTATCAACCCGGAACTGGTACGGGCACAGATGGAGGGTGGGTTCGTGCAGGGCATGAGCTCGGCGCTGTTTGAAAGCCTGCAACTGCGGGATGGCGTCGTGCGGAACCCCAGCTTCGTCGATTACCGCATCGCCACCTCCGCGGATGCCCCGCAGGAGCTGCAGACCTTCATTATAGAAGTACCACAGGAGGACGGGCCATGGGGCGCGCGCGGGATCGGCGAGCACTCGATGGTGCCGACCATCGCGGCGATCGCCAACGCGATCTATGACGCGGTCGGCATCCGCCTCGATGGGCCTCCCTTCACGGCGGAGAAGGTCTACCTTGCCATGCTCGACGCCGGGATCGTGCAGTGAAGCTGTGTTCAGATGAACATCGTATTCTGGTGAGTCAGGTCACCTCTCAGGAGAGAAAGCTATGAAATTCCTTGACCTCACCATTCCGCTTGGCATCGGCACGCCGCCGTGGCCCACCTATGAGCCGCTGCAGGTGAAGTACTTCAAGCGCCTGGCCCCCAACGGCGCCAACGGCCAGCTGGTGACCCACTCCAACCACGTGGGCACCCACCTCGACGGACCCATCCACTTCTGCGGCTACGGCCAGGACATCGCCAGCCTGCCGCTGAAGGACTTCCTGGTGGGCCCCGGCGTCGTGGTCGACATCAAGGACATAGCCGAGGACTACGGCATCTACACGTCCAAGGACCTCGAGGCCCGCGCGGACATCCGCGAGGGCGACATCCTGATAATCAACACCGGCTACCACAGGTACGGCTGGAACGAGCCCGAGGCCGACGAGATCCGCTACATGGTCAAGCACCCCGGACCGACCAAGGAGTTTGCCGAGTGGGCGCTCAAGAAGAAGATCAAGTGGATAGGCGTCGACTGCGGCTCGGCCGACCACCCGAT
>JADZAD010000311.1 GCA_020852775.1 Anaerolineae bacterium | reverse complement strand
GCTTACCCAGCAGATTGCGGCGGAAACGTCCCTTCTTACCCTTGAGCATGTCGCTCAGAGACTTCAGCTCACGGCGTCCCCGGCGGCTGAGGGCCCGGCCCCGCTGGCTGTTATCGATCAGGCTATCTACCGCCTCCTGGAGCATGCGCTTCTCGTTACGCACGATGACATCGGGCGCGCCCAGTTCGAGCAGCCGCTTCAGGCGATTATTGCGGTTGATGACCCGGCGATAAAGGTCATTCAGGTCGGAAGTAGCGAAACGACCGCCGTCCAACTGAACCATCGGACGCAGGTCTGGCGGAATAACCGGCAGGACGGTCAGAATCATCCACTCAGGACGGTTTTCGCTGGCACGGAGCGCCTCAAGCACCTTCAGGCGCTTTGTGGCCTTTTTCTTCCGCTGCTTGCTGCGGGTCGTCCTGACCTCATGCCAGAGTTCCACGCTCAGTTTATCGAGCTCCATTCCTTTCAGGATTTCATGGAACGCCCCGGCACCCATACCAGCCTTGAAGACCTGTCCGTACTTCTGCTTCAGTTCGCGGTAGCGCGCTTCACTGAGGAACTGCATCACCTGCAGCGACTCCAGTTCTGACTTCTGCTCTGCAAATACATGACGCGCATCGATGCCACGCTGCTTGACGGCATCTTCCATACCCGCGATACGCTCCGCTGCGTCAGATATCAGAGAAGCGGCGCTGGCCTGATCCTGAGACACCGCCACCAGACGGTTCTCTTCAATCTCAGCCTGCGCCTCATTCAGGACGGCGGTCGCCGCCTCTTGCACCAGCCGGATGTGGTCCGGGCTGATGACCTCCCCTTCGTCAACGATCAGTTCACCAGACGGTGCGAACACCATCGGTGATTCCGCAACGCGCCCGAAGTGCCCTTCCAGGTAGGTCTGGAGATTCTGAGCCGCCTCCATCACCGTATCGGTACGTGCCGTGAGGTCTTCTTCAAACTGCGCATTGATCTGCGCCACACGCGCATCAACTTCTGCGAGAGCCGCGTCTCTATGCTCCTCTGTCGCGCGGATCTGTCCATCGACCGATGTGCGTGCCTCACCCTGCAGTTGGCTCATTTCCTCGTTCAAACGGGCAAGAGCCTTCAGGCGGGCGTCTTCATCCACATGGGTCACCACGTACTGGGCAAAGTAGAGCACCCGGTCAAGGTTTCGCCGGGAGACATCCAGCAGCAGGCCCAGATAGCTTGGCACACGCCGCGTGTACCAAACGTGGGCTACCGGCGCTGCAAGCTCGATGTGCCCCATGCGCTCACGCCGGACAGACGCCCGGGTAACCTCGACGCCGCACTTGTCGCAGACGATTCCCTTGTACCGGACGTTCTTATACTTACCGCAGTAGCACTGCCAGTCCCGTGTAGGGCCGAAGATGGCCTCGCAGAACAGCCCGTCTTTCTCCGGGCGAAGCCGTCTGTAGTTGATCGTCTCAGGCTTGGTCACCTCACCATAAGACCACGAACGGATCTGTTCAGGCGATGCAAGGCTGACACGCAGCGCGCGAAAATCCTTGGCCTCCAGACTCGTTTCCTGCATTCGGGTATGTAACACGAGCTACTACCTCCCCTTTGGTCAGCCGCACACCACAACGTCTCTGTTACAAAACGCACTGGCGCTATGAGGCAAATCCCCTAGCGCGTGGTTTAGGTGGAGTGATCGATTCGCATCCGTAATGGTCGCTGCGTCTTTTCAGGCAACCTTGCTAATAGCGAAGTGAGAGTATACCGGAAAACAGCCCCCTGAGTCAATATCAGGTTTCTTCCGGCACTCACCACCGCATGGTTGTACCACAGTACTCGCACTGTGCCTGTCGCTGACCGGCTGCAATCGGAGCCGAGAATGGAGCGCCACAGGACGTACACTGCTGCGGAGCGGCCTTGAGCGAATCCTCAAGCGCAGCAGAGACCGCTGCCGGGGTCTCACCGGGCGCATAATAACGTTCAGACTGGATTTGTCCGTTCACAGTCCGGTTAACCAGACGCGCCCACTCCTCGCTGTCCTGCCCTTTCAGGTGAAAGTGAGCGCTGGCGTAATCAGCGCCAGTACCGAAGCTCATCTCAAGGTGATCCTCATTGCCAAACAAGCCCCGGCTTGTCGCCTTCACACTCTCCACGAGCCCGATCGGCACCTCGAAGAGAGTGCCGCGCACCAGTTCCTTTTCGGTGGTGATGAAGAGCACCTTCCTGGTTGCTACTTCTTCCTTCTGCTCAAACACCAGCCGCTGATCCGTCAGATACAGCAGACCTTCGGGCCCCTGATCTTTGCCATCTCGCCACCACTTGCCGGGCACCATATGGATCAGCCCCTCACCCTCCAGCAGCCTGAAGCTCGCCAGATCGAGTTCACCCATCATCTCTTCAAGCTGAGACAATTGCTCTTTCGTCTGCTGATAAGTGGAATAGACATCTGAGTAGGTTGCATTGACTGCATCCACTGCTGCCGAAATCCGCTCTTCTAATATGTCGGCTTCACCGGAAACGATCGACAGTTCCACCTGCGAGGAGTGTGCCCCCAGCACTGCTGCCTTGCGTGCCAACTGCGACACACCCGGCGTCAGCCGTGCTTCGGCCTGGGCCAGTTCCCGCT
>JADZAD010000310.1 GCA_020852775.1 Anaerolineae bacterium | reverse complement strand
CCGACGAAGCGTGGCAGGCCGGGAAGGTGCAGCGGCTTGTAACGCGCAAACTCTTGCTTGATCGCGTGGAGCGGGTCCTGCCCCGGCATCAATTCACGGGTGACCGATTCTCCGTTGATCACCCGCGTCATCTGCCGCCCCTTGACGGTGATGCTGCCCCGCGGGTTCACGCCGAGAAACGAGTAGCGGCTGATCTGTTCACCGCCTTCGACGCTCTCCAGTAGAAATGAGACCGGGCTGATCTCCGCCAGCTTGAGGTAGACTGACACCGGCGTTTCGAGGTCCGCGACCAGTGTCCGGTAGACCGGCACCAGGTCGCCTTTCTCAAACAGGCGGTGCACTTCCGCCCGCGTGGGCGTTGCATCGGCCTGTGCACGGGCGATTACAGGTGAAAATGCCATACGCTGCTGCGCTCCAGCCGGCTACCCGGCACAAAAAGAAAATCCCTCTCGCCTGCAAGGACGAGAGGGATTGAGCTTCCCGTGGTGCCACCTTGGTTAGGCCGCGTGTGTCGCGCGACCTCACTCATTTTCAGGTACGGGCGTATGCCAATACCCTGCGCGGGTTAACGGTGCGCTTTCCGGCACAGGCTACTCCGCTGGTTTTGCCTGTGCAACTCCCTGGACCATTCCACACCCGCGCTGATACCGCGTTCGCAGCAACCGGCGGCTCTCTGAATCCCGCTCTGGTGTGTACTCTTCCAGATCATCGTCTGTCTAACTATGAAACTGCCCGATATGCTACAGGCTAACCGGGCCGCTGTCAAGGAATTGGGCGGTCAGTATGCAGCCCGTCCGACGGATCCATTCAGGGCGAGCCGGATGGCCTCGTTGACGTTCGAGACGATCTCGTGCGTCACATGGCCGAGGGCCGCCCGCTTGCTCTCCTCGGTAGCAATACCGATTCCGCGGAAGGCAGCATCAACGCCTGCCATGCGCAGTATCTCCACCGCCTCCCGCCCGGAGCGCAGCCCCCCGGCGGAGTCCTCGAATACGACGATGGACCAGGCTCCGTCCCGCAGCGCTGCCAGCGGCCCGCCCAACTCGCAATGGTTTACCAGCGTGAGCGCTGCCTCCAGCGAGGCATGTTCCTGCCCGCTGAGTGCTGCCCCTGCCGCGGCCAGCGCATGTACGGGGGATGGCTTGTGGTACGTGCCGCGCTGCAGGCCCTCGCGCGCGGCCAGCCACGTCATATGCCCTCCGGCGATCAACGCCATATCATCCCAGCCGAGCAGCCTCGCTGCGAGGTCGGCTTCGGGCGGATGATTGAGTGGATCGACTGTATGTGCCTGCGCTGCACTGATGTCACGCGGTGCGCGGCTGGGCCGGGCGGTGAAGATCGTCAGGCTCAGGCGGCCAGCGGCCGCGGCCTCGGGCAGCGCCACCGCGAGGCCGGGTTCGATATGCAGGTGGTCGTAGGTCAGGATATACGGCTCGGACTCGAACTCCGGCGCCTGCCCGTAGGTCTGCCGGTAGCCCTCGGAGCCAAGCGAGTAGTGCTGGAAGACCCGGGTGGTGACGGAACGGTTCAGCGCGTAGACGTGGCCAAGCAGCTCATCCAGCAGATGATGAATGGCCTGCGGGGCGCGAGTCTTCTGGATGGCGAGCGTCACCTGCGAGGGCAGCCGGCCCTCCCATTCATGTTCACCGACCAGCCGGGCCAGCGCCGCGAAATCCGGACGGGGGAAGGCCAGCCCACCCAGGCGCATCGCGGTGAAGGTCTCCTCCAGCATCGGGCGAATGACGTCCGGGTGATGTGCGGTGGCATCGAGCAGCATTTCGCTCACGCACATTGCGCTTGAATCCCACTCGTTGGTCAGGCCACCGGCTTCAAAGATCGCGATCTCGTCATAGCTCAGGTTGAACGACGGCTGCCCCATGCGGGCGGCGAAGAAGTCGATCGTAGCGCACAGGGCTTCCTTATAGCCTTTCGGATAGACCAGCACTCCGTCAAGGTCAAACAGCAGGATCGGATGGCGTTCCACGGTTCCAGTCTTTCAGGTGTCGCAGCAGAATCAGCAGGCAGCAGCCTACCAGTGCGAACAGGGCCACGCCGCGTGCCCCGGCCAGATACGCGCCGGGTGGTGTCAGGCCGGCCATGATGACGGATGCGCGCGGGCTGTGCCGGACGGTCAATCTGAGGCCCAGCCACAGGGCCCCGGCGATCAGCACGGAGGGTGCGTAGATCAGGGCCATCACGCCGGCCCCGGTCGCCAGCCCCATCCCACCCCGGAAGCCCAGCCATACCGGCCAGTTATGCCCGGCGATGGCGGCCACCCCCGCAGCGGCGGCGGCCCAAGGATCGGGCGTGAGCAGATGGGCCAGCAGCACCGCGCCGATCCCCTTCATGACATCCCCGATGGCGACGAGCAGCAATGCCCCGATGCCACCACCACGGTAGGAGTTTAGCCCGCCGGTATGGCCGCTGCCATGCTGGCGTGGGTCAGGCCAGCCGAAGAGCCGGGCAAGCAGCACACCGGTGGGAATGCTGCCCAGCAGGTACCCTGCCAGTGCGGCCAGAGCAATGGAAAAGGAGGGTACAACTACAGGGTCGGGCATGGTGTTCTTTCTAT
>JADZAD010000309.1 GCA_020852775.1 Anaerolineae bacterium | reverse complement strand
GGCGTAGACTTGATCCTTGAGGCGCTGCCAGCGGTCTGCCAGGCGCACCCGCGGGTGCGCCTGATCCTGTTCGGCAGGCCGGTTGAGCCGTACCGTGCGCGCGCTGAGGCCCTGCCCGGCGTGGTGGACCTCGTGGATAATGAGCCCTTCACGCGCCTGCCCCAGTACCTCGCCATCGCCGATATTGCCCTCGTCCCGCGCCTTTACGGGGAGAACGTGCCGGGCAAGCTGCCGATCTACATGATCGCCGGGAAGGCGATCATTGGCTCGGATACCACCGGGATCAACACCGTGATTGAAGATGGGCACACCGGGCTGGTGATCCCCCCGACCGTCGAGGCACTGACCACCGCGCTCAACCGGCTGGTTGGTGACCCCGCCTTCCGTGCGGAGTTAGCCCGCAACGTGCTGGTCGAAGCCAACCAGCGCTATCACCCTGACATTATCCGGGCCGGGATGCGCGAGGCCTACCAGCGGGTGCTGCGACCATGAGCAGCCATATTCTGATCACCGGGGGTGCAGGCTTCATCGGCTCGCACACCGCCGATGCGCTAATCGCCGCCGGGCATTCCGTCCGCGTGCTGGATAGTCTCCACCCGCAGGTGCATGGCCCTTCCGGGGAGTTCCCAGCCTACCTGCATCCGGCGGTCGAGCGTATCCGCGGTGACATCTGCGACCAGGACGCGCTGCGTGCTGCGCTCGATGGGGTGGACGTGGTGTATCATATGGCGGCTGAGACTGGCGTTGGTCAGTCGCAGTACGAGGTCGCACGCTACTTCCAGACCAACGTTACCGGGACCGCCGCCCTGTGGGAAGCGATCCTCTCGACAGGCACGCATATCCGCCGGGTGATCCTCTCATCGTCGCGCGCGGTCTACGGCGAGGGCGCCTATCACTGCCGGGCACATGGCACAGTCTATCCCTCCGGGCGCAGCCTCGACGCCCTGAGTCAGCACGACTGGTCGATGAAGTGCCCGCAATGCGGCCAGCCCGCCGAGAGCCTCCCTACGGGTGAGGACGCGCCGCTGGTGGCCGGGTCGGTTTACGCGCAGACCAAGCTCTTTCAGGAGGAAATCTGCCGCCTGATGAGCGCGACGCACGGCCTCCCACTGGTCATCCTGCGCTATTTCAACGTCTACGGGCCGCGGCAGGCGCTCACCAACCCGTATACCGGGGTGATCGCTACCTTCTGCACCCGGCTGCTGAACGGCAAGTCGATTGCCGTCTACGAGGAGGGCGTCCCGCAGCGCGACTTCGTGCACGTCCGGGACGTGGTACAGGCGAACCTGCGGGCACTTGCGTCAGACCTGGATGCCGGTCACGCGCCGGTGTTCAACGTGGGAACCGGGCAGACGCTGAGCCTGGCGACCATCGCGGAGACGGTCTGCGAGGCCGCAGGGCATCCCGGAGCATTTGAGCGGACGACCCGCCACCGGATCGGCGACATCCTGAGCTGCACCGCCGACCTCAGCGCCAGCCGCACAGCGCTCGGTTATGCGCCGTCCGTCTCTTTCGCGGACGGCATGATCGAGCTGGTTGAGTGGCTGAAGGGCCAGCGCCAGCCGGAGGATCGCTCCGAGCAGGTCGCGGCAGAACTGGCAGCAAAAGGCCTGATGCTGGGGGCGGATAGCCCCGGCAGGCCAGACACCCGGCAGAACTGATCGGGCAACGACAGGAAACGAGACAGCAGATATGATCATCGCAGGCTTCACCAACATCCGTGATGGACATCATGACAACAGCGTTACCCTTGTGCGTGACGGGCGTATCATCTATGCCTCCACCGAGGAGCGGTTCTCACGCACCAAGCACGACAGTTCCGTCCCCCTGCAAAGCCTGACTGACGGCCTGCGGCGCTGCGGCCTGACCCTCGCGGACATCGACTATTTCGCCACCGGCTGGACAGAAGCGCCCTTCACCAGCGGCCTGTTTGAGCCGTACCCCATCGCTCCGCTGCTGACCGGCCTCAACCTGTTTCTGCGCCGTCCGCTCGAGGTGCTGAAGTATGCGCGCTTCCGCCTCGGCGAGAACCTGTTCCGCGCACCGCGCGCCAATACACTGGTCGAGATGGGAGTCGCGCCGGAGAAGATCATCCGGCTGGATCATTACCATGCGCATGCCGCCTCCGCCTATTTCACCAGCGGACTGGAGCGCGCCCTGGCGGTGTGCGTCGATGCGATGGGCACCGACACCGCCGGCAGGCTGTGGTCGGGCGGCGCCTACTGGTGCGAGGATGGCCGCGTTACCTTCCTCGAACACGTTCCGCTCCACGCCTCAATGGGCCTGTTCTACAGCGCCGTGACGGTGATGCTGGGCTTCACCTTTAACGATGGCGAATGGAAGACGATGGGCCTCTCCGCCTACGCGAAGGGCAATGACGCCTGTGTCGAAGCGGTGCGCCGCCTTGCACCGCGCTTCGAGGATGGGCGCTGGGTCACACATCCCGGCTGGACGGATTACCGCATCGTCGAGAATGCGCCCCTGCTGCGGGCCAGCGCGTCTGGCCGCGCCCTTGCCCGGTTGGTCGAGCAGTACGGCAAAGAGGAGATCGCGCGGGCCGCGCAGGTGGTATTCGAGGAAGAGATGCTTGCTTACCTGCGGAGCCTCATCGAGAAGACCGGTGCGAAAAGCGTCGTGCTGGCGGGTGGCTCGTTCCTCAATGTGAAGTTCAACA
Organism: Anaerolineae bacterium; assembly: GCA_020852775.1. Taxonomy (GTDB): domain Bacteria; phylum Chloroflexota; class Anaerolineae; order Aggregatilineales; family UBA3940; genus JADZAD01. Next base: position 12,989 of record JADZAD010000309.1, on the reverse strand, counting down.
AGCTGCTGCGCGAGGAACTCAACCTTGAGCATGTCTTCGTCCACCCCCACGCCGGAGACGGCGGGATCGCCGCGGGTTCGGCGCTGCTTGTCCACGCGCAGAAAGACCCGTCTACCCGCCCCTACCGCCTGCAGAATGCCGCACTCGGCGCGAGCTTCAGCACGGAGGAGATCGAGGTGGTGCTGCAGAATCGCTCGACGGAGATTAGCTATGAGCGGCTGGATGACCGCCCCGGCTACACCGCTAGCGCGCTCGCCAGTGGCAAGGTGATAGGCTGGTTTCAGGGGGCCGCGGAATGGGGCCCGCGCGCGCTCGGCCAGCGCAGCGTGATCGCCGACCCACGCTCACTCGATACCAAGGAGCGGATTAACTCCACGCTCAAGAATCGGGACTGGTTCATGCCTTTCGCCCCGGCGGTGATGTTCGAGCACACTGCGGAGTATTTCGAGCGGGCTTATGAGTCGCCGTTCATGACGCTGGCTTTCGACGTGGTGCCGGGCCAGGAGGCGAAGATCCCTGCCGCCATTCACATCGACAACACCGCCCGCCCTCAGACCGTGCGCCGCGAGCAGAACGCGCCCTACTACGAAGTCATCGAGGCGTTCTATAAGCTGACCGGTGTCCCGGTGGTGCTCAATACCAGTTTCAACCGCCACGGCCTGCCGATCGTCAATTCACCGGACGACGCCGTCGATCACCTGATCTGGTCGTGCGTCGATGAGCTCGTCATCGGTGACTTCGTCGCGCGCCGCCGGGCCTGAGAGGATTCGCCGTGAAAGAGATCACTACCTGCGCCTTCTGCGGGTCAGATAAAGCCACCGTCCTTTACCGCGGCACGGATATGCTCTTCCCGTACTATACACACGAGCACGCTGTCCAGCAGTGTGATGAATGCGGCCTGTGGTACCTCAACCCACGCCCGGATACCGAGGAAGAGATTCTCAAGATGTACCCCCCGGAATACGACTCGTATGTCGATACCGGTAAGGGCTGGTTTCTCGCTGTGCGCCGGCAGGTCTGGAAGCCCGAACTGCGTCGGCATATCGCGTTGGCCGGGCGTGACGGGCATATCCTCGAAGTGGGCTGCGCGACGGGTGAATACCTGAACGAACTGCGGTTACGTGGCTGCCGGAACCTCGTCGGGGTGGAGTACAACCCCGAAGCTGTCAGGCTGGCAAACGAACGTTACCACCTTGATGTGATCCAGGGCGACATCCTCGGCGGCCATTTCGCCGACCAGCAGTTCGACCTCGTGATTATGCGCTACGTCCTCGAACATGTCCCCAACCCGATGGAGACACTACGCGAGGCCGCGCGTATCCTGAAACCGGGTGGGGCGTTTATCTTTTCGATCCCTAACCCGGATTCGCTCGATGCGAGGGTTTACGGGCGGCACTGGTTCGGGCATGAAATTCCGCGGCATTTCTTCAACTATCCGCAGGCCACGCTGAAGAAGATGCTGGCCGCAACCGGGTTTGAGCTGGATCACATCGATTTCCCGTACATCCCGAACGACTGGATTCTCGGCTTCAAGAACGTGCTGCTCAATAACGGCACCAGCCGCGCGGTCGCCCGGCTGGTGGATATCGACAACCCGCTCGCCCTGGCGCTTTTCCTGCCGCTCGGCGTACTCTCCGGGCTGCTGCGGGCCAGTGGCCGGATGCACGTTCATGCCCGGCGGATGAGATAGCCCCTGGCCGGGACTTGCCCGACCGCGCCGAGTGCTCTATAGTGAAGCCAGTTGATCATCAGGCCTGACAAAGGAGCACCGGACATGTTCAAGGAATTCGGTAAGTTCGTCATGCGCGGCAACGTCCTCGACCTGGCCGTTGGTATTATCATCGGCGGCGCGTTTGGCCAGATCGTCTCGTCGCTGGTGAATGACGTCATCATGCCGTCGATCGGCCTGCTACTCGGCAAGGTCGATTTCAGCAAACTCTACATCAACCTCAGTGGGCAGGAATATGCATCGCTGGCAGCAGCGAAAGAAGCGGGCGCGGCGACGCTCAACTACGGCGCGTTCATCAACACCATCATCAACTTCCTGATCGTCGCTTTCGTCATCTTCCTGATCGTCAAGGCCTTCAATCAGGCGCAGGAAGCAGCGAAGAAACCCACACCTGCCCCTGCAGCCGTGCCAACGACCAAAGACTGCCCGTACTGCCGTACCGCGATCCACATCGACGCCACCCGCTGCCCGAACTGCACCTCTGAACTCAGCAAAGGCTGATCTCTGCACCGGAGGGCCCACTATTCTGATTGGTGGGCCCTCCGGTATCTTGACTTTGATCTTCCGCACAGTACAATCCGTTTTGCCTGTCCCCTACAGTACAGGCACCTTTCCATGTGCTCTGCCTACCCACTCAGGGAGACGCTCCGCATGCTTCAGATGATCCTGATCGAGACCCACTCCGGGGTACGCTGGCTGGTGATCCTCGCGGCACTGGTCGTACTCGTCAAGCACGTCCTCGGCCTTGTCCAGAAAAGTGAGTATGACCGCTTCAGCAGCATCAGCTTCTCGGCCTTCAGCGGCCTGATGGACCTGAACGTGCTGATCGGCCTGATCCAGCTGATCGCCTTCTGGTCGATATGGTCAGCCGGCGGCTTCCCGCGGCAGCAGGTTGAACACCTGACGGTGATGTTGATCGCTACGATCGTCGCACATCTGCCTTCCCGCCTGTGGAAGGACAAGGCCGCATCCATACGTTACCGCAACGGTCTGTTTGCGGTGATCGGTGTGCTGGTGCTGGTCTTCATCGGCGTCAGTGTACTGCCAGGCAATCGCTGGTTCTGAAGTCAGCGGTTGGCCGTTGGCGCTTAACGATTAGCTGCCAGATCGCCCGCGGACACCATACCTGCCCGCGGGCGGCTTCCGGTTTTTCTGAGGAGCGCGAGTAATGCGCTCCTTTCCATGTAGAATCACCTCACCTTTTGCCTTCCCGCACCCAGAATCAGGTTCCATCAATGTCTGACACGTCCGCTGTTCCAGTCTCTGAAGAGAAGCTCGATTTCAGGCGCATCCTGCCGATTTTCGTAATCGTCCTGATTGACCTGCTCGGCCTGACGATCATCATTCCCCTGCTTCCGCTGTATGCCGTATCGCTGCAGGCCAGCGCCTTCACCATCGGGCTGCTGGGGGCGGCCTACCCGGTGATGCAGTTCATCGGCGCCCCCCTGCTGGGCCGGCTCTCCGACCGCTTCGGGCGTAAGCCGGTGCTCGTCATCAGCCAGATCGGGACCTTCGCAGGCTTCATCGTGCTCGGCTTCGCTGACGCGCTGTGGCTGCTCTTCCTCGCCCGGCTGATCGATGGCCTCTCCGGCGCAAACATCTCCACCGCGCAGGCCGCGATCAGCGACAGCACAACGGAGAAGACCCGCACACAGGGGCTCGGCCTGATCGGAGCGGCCTTCGGGCTGGGATTTGTGATCGGCCCGATCATCGCCTTCGTGTCACTGGCTGCCAGTGGCAACAACTACCATGTTCCCGCGTTCGTGGCGGCGGGTTTCTCCCTGCTCTCGATCCTGCTCACCCTGTTCTGGTTTGAGGAGACCCTCCCCGCGGAGCGCCGCGCAGCACTGGCCGCAAAGCGATCAGAGGGAGGCCAGAAGGCCGGAGCCTTCAGCTTCGGCGCGATGATCCGTGCACTGGGCCACCCGGAGATCGGCCTGCTGCTGGTGTTGATGTTCGCGCAGCAGATCGCCTTCGGCGGCTTCGAGCAGTTCCTCTCGCTCTTCACCCTCAACCGCCTCGGCATGAGTGCCTCGGATAACTCCGGGCTGTTCGTGTACGTCGGCGTGATCGTCGTGGCTGTACAAGGCTATTTTGTTGGCCAGTGGGCGAAGCGCCTCGGCGACCGCCGCCTGATCTACCTCGGACTCGGCACCCTCGCCGTCGGGCTGATCCTGACCTCCCTGGCCCCTCGTCAGCCCGTGCCGTGGTACTCACAGGAACGAATGACATCCGAGCTCGCCAGCGGTGAGATGCGCGCACACGAGAACCCCACCACGGAGAGTGTCCCCGTGCCGCTGCCTCCGGATGAGAATACCGGCTGGCTTGGCCTGGCGTGGCTGCTGGTCGCCATGATCCCGGCGTCACTCGGCGGCGGCATCCTCCAGCCGGCGATCAACAGCCTGATCACCAAGCGCGTGGACAGTGATGAAGTCGGTGGAACGCTGGGGATCAGCGCGGCTTTCTACAGCGGCGCGAACGCTCTTGCCCCGCTGCTGATGGGGGCGATTTTCCAGTGGCTGGGCTCGACCGCGCCGTTCCTGGCGGGCGGCCTGCTGCTGGCGCTGCTGCTTGGCCTGTCACTGATGCTGATCAAGCCTGGCCGCGAAGCGGACATGAGTGCCGGGTTGGCGCGGGGCGGCGCAGCATAAGGGGAGGGATGCGGTGTCAGTCGTATTTGATCGTGCCGTGGAATTCTATGATGAGACGCGGGGCTTCGCGCCCGGGCAGGCCGCGCCGATCGCCGCGCTGATTGCTCGCGTGGCTGGTATTCAGCCAGAAAGCCGTGTGCTGGAAATCGGCATCGGGACCGGACGCATCGCCCTGCCACTCGCGCCGCACGTCCACAGCATTACCGGTGTTGACCTATCTCGCGGGATGCTCGACCGGCTGTGTGCCAGGCGCAATGGCGAGGCTGTCTACGTGGCGCAGGCAGACATCAGCCGCCTGCCCTTCCCCGCCCATCGCTTCGACGCGCTGGTAGCGGTACATATCTTCCACCTGGTGGATCGCTGGGAAGAGGCTCTGCGGGAGGCCGCCCGTGTGCTCAGGCCGGGGGCGCGGCTGGTGCATGGTAACGGTGGGATTGTGCGCCCGGCCGGGTTGTATGATGCCTTCAACCGCTCCGAGAGCCGCCCACCCAATATTGGTGTGCCGCAGGAGCGCCGGGAGACGTTCCTTGAGGAATCCGGCTGGCGACCGATCGGGGAGCGGCAGACGCATCACTACACCGCTTCCGTTTCCCTGCGGACGTTCTACGGGCAGGCGGAGCGCCGGGTGTGGTCGAGCACCTGGCGTATGTCCGATGAGGCTTTGCAGCGCAAGCTCGCTGACCTGCGTACCGAGATTGAGGAGCACCACGGCGGCCTGGACACCGTACTCGACGTGCCCGGCGAGTTCACTGTGCGAGCCTATCTCCCTCCGCTCGGCTGACAAAAAGGGGTACGCTCTCGCGTACCCACATTGTTTCACTGGAGACTGGGGACTGGCTACTGGAGACTGACCACCAGCGTGTAGCCGATCTCTTGCAGCGCCTCGGCCATCTGCTGCTGGCTGACCTGCCCCGCATCGTACTCAACTTCCGCAACGGCGCGGACATAATTCGCCTTCGCCGACTTCACGCCCGGCAGGTCTTCCAGCGCCGCCTCGACCGCCATCACACAGCCGGAACAGTGCATGCCTTCCACCTTGAACTGCTGCTTCTCTGGCATCGTCTAGCCCTCCACGCGAATCACGCCGCCGTACATGCCCATCCCACAGGAGAACACCAGGTCACCCTGCGGTAGTGCAGGCAGGTCGATGGTGACCACGCCTGTTTGCGGCAGCACTTCCTGCACGTTCAGGCTCGGTATGGTGAAGAGCCGGGTACAGCCTGTCGTATTGTCCGTCGTGACGCTCAGGCGCACCGGCACGCCGCTGCGGGCCACCGCCAGCGCAGGCGCATACCCGAAGTTCTCGGCACGGATCGTCAGCTCCTGCACATCCCCAGCTTCACGGGCACGGGGGGCGGCCACACCTGAGCTCTCAAAGGCGCGGGCAATTGCCTGGCTGGGCACGAACGGCATCCCCGCCAGCCGCATGCTGGTGTCGATTGATGCCAGCCCCAGCACCGCGATCAGCACCGCCGTCGCCATGGCGAAGCCTTTCTGCAGCTTGCCACGCATCTGCGTGGCAAGGAAGCCGAGCACAAGGAAGGTGGGTGACGTGCCGAGCACGAAGGCGAACATCACCGCTGCCCCCAGCAGCGGGTTAAGCGTGCTGATCGCCGTGAGCATCATCGCCTGTGTCGTGCCGCACGGGATGAAGACCGTCATCAGGCCGAGCAGCGCGGGGGTAAAGACCTCGTCGCTCTTCGACTGGTTGCGGATCAGGCGGGTCAGCGCGCGCGGTGGCTGGATGGCAAAGTAGCGGAAGATCGGGTGCACGTTCAGCAGGTTAAGCGCCGTGCCCAGCAGGAAGATACCGGCGACGAACTGCAGGACAGCCTGCGTCCGCGGGGTGATCTGCACCACCGAGCCCAGCAGGCCGAGCAGCGCCCCCAGCACGGTATAGGCAAGCAGCTTGGCGGCGAGGAACCACACGACCGGCCACAGGTTGCGGCTCATCGCCACACCTGTCATGGCCTGAGCCGGTGCCTGTCCCCGTCCCCTGCGATGAGACTTCTGTGCAGCCACTTCGACCGTCACCGGGCGAGTCACCGCCGTCGCCAGCAGCCCACCCTGAATCGCAAGACAGGTCAGGCCGCCGGTCGTCAGCCCGGTGAGAAAGATCAGCCAGAGATTGAACTGCATCCTACAGCACTCCTGAATCCTTTGCGACCTTTTCCCCGGCGGCGAGATCATTCAGGCTGAAGACCACCTGCCCGGTCATCGCAATATACATCCCTTCGATGTTCACCTTCGCGTTCGACATCGCCCGCGCCACCCGCGCCAGTTCACCCGGCTTATCGACCAGGTTCAGCAGCAGCACCTCGCGCCGGGTGTACTGCACACCGGACTTTTTGAGGGCCGCTTCCGCGGTAACGGGGTCAGAGGTCAGCACCTGCATGATGCCCTCCCCTGAACAGGGCGCATCCTGCACCCCGATGATGTTGACGCCTGCGTTGCCGAAGATTTCGGCGGCGGCGGCCAGGGTTCCGGGCTTGTTCTCCAGCACGATGCTGAACTCAACTGCGGTTGTCATGCGCTTTCGCTCCTCGACATGAGGCTGGACAATTCAGAGTGTCCAGACCAATATTCTATGTATTATAACGCTGACAACCAACCAGCCACCCGACAAACGTCATCTTATCCGCGTAACAAACTGCTGGCAAAGAACCACACGTTCGCCGGGCGCTCCGCCAGGCGGCGCATGAAGTAAGGGTACCACTGCGTGCCATAGGGCTCGTACAGGCGCATCCGGTAGCCCTCAGCGACCAGAGCCGCCTGCAGGTTGGAGCGCACGCCATAGAGCATCTGGAACTCAAACAGGGCCGGCCCGATGCCCTGCTCCGCGGCGTAGGCCCTCACTGCCGCGATCATGTTCTCATCATGGGTGGCAAACCCCGGATAGCCGCGTCCGGCCTTCGCCGCGTCGAGCAGCATTTTCGCCTGCCGCACAAATGCGGCGTTGACGTCCCGCTTGGCCGGATAGGCCCGGTCGGGCGGCTCCATGTAGGCCCCCTTGCACAGCCGTATGCCCGCACCCTCCGCCGCCAGCGCCTCGATATCCGCATCGCTGCGGTACAGGTACGACTGGATCACGGTATGCAGGTCGGCGCCACTCCCGGCGCGTAACCGGCGGAACATATCAAGTGTCGCCTGTGTGTGGTTTGAGTCCTCCATGTCGATCGTGATCCGTACCCCGGCTTCACGTGCCCGCTCCAGAATGCGGAGCATGTTTGTATGGCACAACTCCGGGTCGATGTCGAGCCCCAGGGCGGTGAGTTTGAGCGAGGCCCCGGCCTGCAGCCCCTCGCGCCGGATCGCGTCGATCAGGTCGAGATAGCCCGCGACAGGCGGCGCGGTATCCTCCGCATGAGTCACCGCCTCACCAAGCACGTCCACCGTCGCCGTCAGGCCGCGCTCGTTCATCGCCTTCACACGGGTGACGGCCTCCGACAGCGTCTCTCCGGCCACCCAGAGCCGGGCAACACGCCGGGCCAGCCGCCAGTGAAGCATGATCCGTCGCGCCCAGCCCGCGTGTGAGAGGTAAAGCAGTATTGCACGCATCATACCGGTCCCTCCAGGTTCGGGGTGCAGCAGATATCAAGGACTCCCGGCAAATACTTCCTGCTGTTATTCGTATTTGGCTTACATTCTCATTGTAGTATGATCGGAGGCGTTAAGATACACATGGTACCGTTACGACCGGAGGCTGCGCCACATGTTCGAAACCACCTACCCCGCCAGCAAGGCTGACCTGCTGGCGCGGATCGCCGAATCCCGCGCGGTGTTGGAACGCGTTCTCGCTCCCCTCACCCCGGTCCAGATGACCGGACTCCACGATCCGGCGGGCTGGAGCGTCAGGGATCACCTGATGCACCTGGCCGTGTGGGAACGCTCGCTGGTGGCGCTGCTGAACCGGCAGCCGCGCCACGAAGTGATGGGGATCGATGAGGAGACCTACTACGACGAGGACATCGACCGGCGTAACGCGGTGCTTTACGCGCTCTATAAGGATGTGCCCCTCACAGAGGCGCTGGAAGCATTCCGGGCCAGCCATCAGGCCGTGCTGGAAACACTGGGCCAATTGAGTGAAGCCGCGCTGCTCACGCTGACGTATTCAGCCTACCAGCCCGCTATGCGCTGGGAGGACGATGGCACCCCGATCGTGGCCTGGGTACTTGGCAATACCTGCGAGCACTACGACGAGCACCGTGTGGTGATCGAACAGATACTCGCCACGGGTACAGGCTAGATCGACTGATCGCTGTTAGCGAACGTACCCGCCGTGTCCGCCAGGGTATTTGCGTCCTGCGGGCGCACCGGGCGGCGCGTCAGCAGCAGCCAGCGGTAGCGCAGCCATGACCACACCAGCAGCCCCCCCAGCCGCAGCAGCTTGAACGGGGCCTGGTTCACCGGTAGATTCAGCTCGGATTTCTCCTCCAGCACGCGCGTCCCATTGACCGAATCGATGCGCGCGCCCAGCGCCCGGATGCCCTCCTGGTCGCCTGCGGCCCGCAGCTGCTCGATCTCGCCGGCGAGGCGGCTCCCTTCACGGAGTGCTTCCTCCACGCGCGCAGACTCCCCGGCATCGACCAGCCCGTACTTCACCTTGAGGTGGTTGAACAACTGGCCAACTTCATAGGTACTCTGCACGATCTCGCGTCGGGTCATCCACTGCGTCTCATAATTGAGCGTGAACTGCCAGCTCGGTTCCGCAAGCGCCCGGCGGTGTTCCTCCAGCGTGCGGTAGAAGATGTGGTAACCATGCTGCTCTGGCTGCTCGAAAGCGAGGCTGCCAGGGTCTACGAATGGGGCCATCGGGCCAACGAACGGGCGCAGCCGTCCGTCCGTGCCGAAGCGCTCAAGCAGGTATTCCGTATATGGCGCGGTATCCAGCACGGACTGGTACGTCTGGCGTGTCAGGCCGACCATGAAGAAGACGTCCAGCCGCTGTGCGCCGAATTCCAGCGCGGTTGCCATCGACTCCTCGATTGCCTCGTTGCGATATGGCTTGCCAAAGGCCCGTCGCACCTCTTCATCGTGGCTCTCCAGCGAGATCTCCAGCGCGAAACGCGGCAGCGATCGCGAGACCGCTTTGAGAAACTCACGCCCGGCAGGCCAGAACAGTTCGATGATCACGGGCACGTCGATACCACGCGCGGCCTGGAGAAAGCGCTCGGCGTATTCCTGCCCCGCCTGCCGGATGTCGCCGAGGACGAAGATCGGGCCATTGGTGACGGAGGCCATCTGGCGCAGGTCGTTCGCCATCATGTCAGGGGGGCGGAAGGCCGGGCGGCGCCGCCCGTGCATGTGCCGGAAGGCGAAGGCTGATCCGCCGCACCCGGCGCAGTTCATGATGCAGCCCCGGCAGCTCACCGCAGGCATGATCGGGTACTGCAACCAGCCCATGAACGGGAGGTAGCTCGGCAGGTCACGGTCACGCGCAGCGGCGGCCATCAGGCGGCGGTAGTCAATCTCGATCTCACCCAGGTCGGGCGGCCCTTCACGCATCGGGTTGACGTGCGCCTCGCCCGCCTTATCCTTCCACGTCAGGTTCGGCACGTCTTCCAGCGGCAGGCCAAAGTTCAGCGCATCCATCAGCTTCGCCACCGGGCCCTCAGTCGAGTCCCCACGCATGACGAGGTCAACCTGCGGGTAGCGGATCAGTTCCTCGTGATAGTACGTCGAAGAGAATCCGCCGGTCATCAGCGGCACGTCCGGATGCAGCCGCTTGACGATCTCAGCGATCGCCAGCGCGCCGTGAGCGTGGGGCAGCCAGTGCAGGTCGATCCCGAAGGCCAGTGGGCGCGGCAGGCTTGCGATAAACGCCTCAACGTCGAAGGCCCTGTCAGCCAGCATGCGGGCCGCCAGGTTGACGATGCGTACCGTATAGCCCCGATCCTCCAGGTAAGCGGAGAGCGTAGTGAAGCCGATCGGGTACATCTCGAAGATCGAGGACGATGGGACGAGGTCGCTCACCGGGCCGCGCAGGATCGTCTCCTGCCGGAAGTCATACACGCTCGGAGCGTGGAGCAGAATCAGTGCTGGTGATGTCATCGAACGGTTAACCTCTGATTACGCTACCGGTCAGATTAGCTCATGAAGCAGCAAGCCCCGCGCGGGTTTCCGTCCGGGGCTTGAGAGACGCGCGATATTCCTGATTGTATGCGCCAGTCGAAGCTGGCGCGAGTGTCATTCGTCCGGGCTCAGCCTGAGAAGCCTCCCGAATTACCTTTACAACCCGCCCAGGTAGACCGTCTTGACCTCGGTGTAGTCGTAGAACCCCTCCGGCCCGACCTCGCGGCCCATCCCGCTCTGTTTGACCCCGCCGAAGGGTGCTTCCGGCGTGGAGGGGTACCAGTCGTTCACCCCGATCATCCCATATTCGAGATGCTCGTACATATGGAAGGCCGTCGCCATGTCGCCGGTGTGGATATAGGCTGCCAGCCCGTATTCGCTGGCATTGGCGAGCGCCAGCGCCTCATCCGGGTCGGAGAATGGATAGACGGGCATCACCGGGCCGAATATCTCTTCGCTGCTCAGTCGCATCGTATCCGTGATGCCGGTAACCACGGTGGGGCGATAGAAGTAACCTTTCGGCAGGTCTGCCGGGCGCGAGCCGCCCGCCAGCACTGCGGCCCCGCGCGCGGCGGCATCCGCGACCAGCCCTTCGAGGCGATCACGCTGGATCGCGTTGATCAGCGGACCGGTCTCGGTGGCGTCATCCATGCCGTTGCCAAGCCTCACCTTCTCGGTGAGGGTACTGACGCGATCGAGGAACTCCTCCGCGACCCGGCTGTGCACGTAGAAACGCTGCGGGGAGATACACACCTGCCCGCAGTTCCGGTACTTGTAAAAGACCGCCTTCTCCGCCACGTCTTTGAGGTCCTTGACGTCCGGGAAAATGATCACCGGGGCGTTCCCACCCAGTTCCAGGCCGAGCCTGGTCACCGTCTCCGATGCGCCGTCCATCAGCAGCTTGCCCACCCGCGTGCTGCCCGTGAAGCTGATCTTGCGGCAGCGTGGGTCTTTGAGCATCGCCTCGCCGATCGCGGCAGCGTCGCCATTGACCACGTTCAGCACCCCGGCAGGCAGGCCAGACTCGACCAGCGCCTGCGCCAGCGCCATGCTGGAACGCGGCGTGTATTCCGACGGTTTGCCCACCACCGTGCAGCCGGCAGCCAGCGCCGCCGCCCAGGCGCGCACATTGTTATACACCGGGAAGTTCCAGGCGGTGATCACCCCGACTACGCCAAGCGGCTGGTGGATCACCATGATGCGCCGCCCCGGCAGCCGTGCCGGGATCAGCCGCCCGTAGTTACGCTTGCACTCCTCCGCCATCCAGGTCAGGTTGTTGATCGCCGCGAGCCATTCCAGCCGCGCCTCGCGCAGGGGCTTGCCTGCCTCTTCGGTCGTCAGCACGGCAAGCTCATCCTGCCGCGCCGCGATCCACTCCGCCGCTTTCAACAGGATCGCGGCTCGCTCATAGGCGCTCCGGTCACGCCATGCCGGGAAGGCGGCAGCAGCGGCAGCGATCGCGGCGTAAGCGTCAGCCCCGCCGCCATAAGGCATCAACCCGAGCGACTCCTCGGTCGCCGGGTTGAGCAGATCCCAGGTGCCGCAATCCGCGGCATCGACCCACTCGCCGTTGATCAACTGCCTGAAGATGAAATCCGCCATTACACTCTCCTCGGTCGGGTGATTGTCGTTCGTGGTGCAGGGAAAGGGGCAATTCTAGCAGATGTAGCAGTGACCGGCATCCGTACAGTCCGAATCCGCGTTATAGTTATCCTCTGGCACTGTGGCTCCTGTGATGCGGATTGGCTCTGACTTTGTCACGGGGGCATATGTCTGTTGAGAATACGGCGTATTCCGCCTGGCGTGACACGTTGCCACGCCGCTGGTGGGCCGGAAACGCCCGCGGCAGATGGATACAGATGATGACCACTTTCATGTCGCCATATGTCTCTGTGAACCTGATTGCCGCAATTCTGTCAGGCCTGCTGGTCCTGGTCACCTTGCAGACACATGACAGACGCGGAAGGCTGCTTGCAGCGCTGATGAGCACAGCGATGATCGCCGCGGCGGCTGCCGCGGCAGGGCATGCAACCGGCAGCATTCCGGAGAAAGTTATCTGGGCCAGGATACAGTATATTGGCGGCCTGGCGGCGCCACTGCTTGCCCTGCTATACGCCGCGATGCTGGCAGGGCGGGCTGACCTGCTTACCCGGCGCAGCGTAGCCCTGCTTTCGATCCCTCCGATAGCCATCTGGCTGGTGATACTGACCAACGAGTGGCATCACCTGATCTGGACGGGCTTTACCCCGAGCCCGGCCGACAGCAACCTGGTGATCTTTGAACGAGGGCCAGCATGGTACATCATGGTAGCTGGCTATATTTACCCCATGCTGGTTGCCACAAGCATTTTTCTGGTGCGCTGGGCCTTTCGTCCCGAGGCACGCTCCCGTCTGGAAGCCGGGCTGACCCTTCTGGCTGCCGCTCTTCCCTGGCTGGTCAATATCCTCTACGTACTGCACATCGCGATGATCCCCGGCCTGGAGCCGTCCACTCCATCACTGGCACTTTCCGGCCTGCTCTTCACCGGGGCATACATG
>JADZAD010000308.1 GCA_020852775.1 Anaerolineae bacterium | reverse complement strand
TGAACGGATATTCAGGCCGCGGGCCCGGCGCACACTGGAGATCTGTTCGCGTTACCACGTGCCGACCGGCACGCTCCTCGAGGTCGGGGCAGGCTTCGGCACTTTCTGCGAGGAAATCCGGGCGGGCAGTGCGTTTGAGCGCATCATCGCCGTTGAGCCAACGCCTGACCTGGCAGAGACCTGCCGCGCAAGAGGGTTGGAGGTTATCGCTACCCCGATCGAGGAGGTCAGCCTGCCAGCCGGATCAGTGGATGTTGTCGCCAGCTTCGAGGTGCTGGAGCATCTCTTCTCTCCACAGCGCTTTGTCGAAGACTGCTCCAAACTGCTCGCCCCTGGTGGCCTGCTGATCGTGACCTGCCCGAACATCCGGGGGTTTGACCTGGTCACGCTGGGCCCGCTCTCGGAAACGATCGACGTGGAGCACCTGAACTACTTCCACCCGGCCTCGCTCCGGCTGCTCTTCGAGCGCTGCGGGCTGGAAGTGCTTGAGGTACAGACCCCCGGCCAGCTTGATGCAGAGCTGGTTCGCAAGAAAGCTCTTGCCGGCGAGATCGATCTGTCTTCACAGCCGTTCCTGCAGCAGATACTGCTGGACGAATGGGAGCGCGCGGGGGCGACATTCCAATCCTTCCTTGCGGATAATCTGTTGTCCTCGCATATGTGGGTTATCGGACGCAAGCCGTATAGCTAGAAGCGCATCTCCTTATGAAGAAAGTCGCTATTATCCAGGCCCGGATGACGTCAACTCGTCTGCCCGGCAAGATTCTGATGGATCTGGCCGGGGCGCCGATGCTTGTCCGCCAGATCGAGCGGCTGCGCCGCGCGCGGCTGGTTGATGAAATCTGTATCGCCACAACCCGCAACGCCGCCGATGATCCGGTGGTGAGCCTGGCCGAATCGCTTGATCTGCGCTGGTACCGGGGTGACGAACACGATGTGCTGGGGCGCTATCAGGGCGCGGCACAGGAGTCCCGGGCGGAGGTAGTAGTTCGTATTACTGCGGATTGCCCCCTGCTGATGCCAGAAGTAGTAGACCGGGTGGTCGTGGGCCTGCTCGAGGAGGCCACGGCGTGTGATTACGCTGCCAACGTGATCCGGCGCACCTACCCCCGCGGGCTGGATACCGAAGCGATGTTCCGGGACGTGCTGGAGCGGATAGCGCGCATGGGAAAATCAGCACGAGCGCGTGAGCACGTCACGCAGTTCCTGCTGACGGAGCGCCCTGACCTCTTTGTGATCCACTCAATCGAAGACGCGGAGAACAACGCCGATCTGCGCTGGACGGTCGATCATCAGGCGGATCTCGATATGGTGCGGCAACTGTATGCGGCATTGCCGATCGCTGATGGCTCGGTGGGTTATCGTGATATTCTGAGCTTCGTCCGGGAACACCCCGAAATCAGCGGGCTTAATTCTCATCTGGAACAGTAAAAGGGCCGAACCGCATGAACCTGGGCTTTCTGATCCGCCGTTCGACTTTCTACCGACCACTGGGGCCAGTAATCGATCGCGCACTGGCAGTTGGTGATCAGGTTAAACTCTTTCTCGTCGAAGAGAAGGCGGTCGGGCGCAAGGCTTATCAGGTGCCGACTGTCGAATCGGTCCCGGGTTTCAGACACGGTGTCCCTGAGATCACCACCTTCCGGACGGCGGCGGACCTGGAGGCCGGGCTGCGGGAACGCTCAGTTCAGGCACTGATCTGCCTGGACGGCTACCATGGAGAAGATATCGGGAGTGCACACCGAGCCGGAGCGAAGATGGTTATGCTGCCCCAGAGCTTCGACCTGCTTTCGATTGACTATAAACGCCAGCTTGTCTTTGGTTCGGATTTTGCCGCGACCCCCACACCCTACCTGAACGACCTGTATGTTCGCCTGTACACCGAAGTTGGCGGTGCGTATGGCCCCCCGGAGGGTGTCTCTGAAATGGAGTATCTACGGGAATTCCTCAATCCTACCGGCTGGTCCAAACTCGACCAGTTTGGCCTCGTCGATCCGGTTGAGGTACGCCAGCGGCTTGGAATCCCGCCAGAGAAGCGTGTTGTGCTCGTTACGGGGCATGTGCATGCCCCTAACCTGTTCCCCTGGGACGATATCGTGATGCGGGCCCCGCACTGGCCGCGTGATATTCGCAAGGTGCTGCGTTACCCCGGCCTGCTGCCCCAGGTTCTGAAAGGGCCGCTCTATCACCGTATTCTGCGTGCCCTGCGTGAGTTCTGCGACCGTGAGGATGCATTGCTCATCGTGAAGTATCGCCTGAAGGACATCCCTGACCCGGTCGAGAGCGAGGTCGCTGATCTCTATACGGACGATCTCTCATACTATCCCCACACGACAACCGAACTGCTGGCTATTGCCGATCTGTTTGTCAGCTTCATGAGCACGACCTGCATGGAAGCGGCGTTCGGGCATGTCCCCTCGATTACACTCATCCCCGATCATCCACTCAGCCTGACGCGCTACTCAGAATACGACCGGTGGTTCTGGCGGGCGGGTGCCTATGGTGCCCCACACGGCGCTTTCGAGTTCCCCGGCGTGTGCTACGCCGTCACCGCGGAGCATGCGGTAGAGACGTTCCGGAACAGCCGCATTGCCGATTTCCCTCTCGACCCGGCACAGCGCCTGCGCTACCTGGAACACTGGTGTGGCCCGGACGACTTCAACCACTCTGCGCGAGTGCTCGACCTGATTCACAGTAAGATCGAAGGATGAAGGCCGGGTGCTAGCCGCCAGGAGGGGGGGGCGGCTGATATTTCGCCAGCCAGATAAACCCGGCGATGGTGAGTATGGCCATTACCAGCAGCGCGAGGAACTTGTAGAGTTGTGAGGGAATCAGCAGCGACAGGCCTCCGAAGAGCGCACAGAAGAGATAGTACACCAGCGTAATCTGCCGCTGTGACAGCCCGATGTCGATCAGCCGGAAATGCAGATGCCCTCGATCGCCAACGGCCGGATTGCGTCCTCGCGCCAGCCGGTTGATGATCTGCCAGGCCGTGTCCAGCAGCGGAAGCCCCAGTACCATCAGGATCGAAGCCGCCTTCGCGCCACCAATGATGCTCAGAATCCCCAGCGCAAACCCGATCAGATAGGCGCCCGACCCCAGGAAGATGCGTGCCGGGAAGAAGTTGAACGGCAGGAAGCCAAGCAGCGCGCCCAGCAAGGCAAGCGGAAAGATCGCCACACTGTACTGAGGAGGATCCAGCCGGAAGGCGCTGTTGAGAAACAGTACGGCACAGGCGATGGCGACCACCCCGGCCGCGAGCCCATCAACGCCATCCAGCCAGTTTACGGTGTTCGTCGTCGCGCCTAACCAGAGAAGCGTGATCGTTACAGTGATGAGATAAGGGAAATCTTCTGTCTGCAGGCCGGTGAGTGGGTTATTGACGTATTCAATGATGATCAGGAACGCGATCGCGACACCCGCCGCGGTGATCTGGCTGATGAACAGCGGGAGCGGAGGGAGTTCCTTCCAGTCGTCAATCAACCCCATCAGCAGGATGATTGTGCAGCCCACGAGCAGGCCAGCCAGCCGGAAAATCTCCTTCGGGTCGAGGCGGTCAATCTGGAAGCTGACAGGCAGGCCGCTCGGGGCTGACCAGGGAGAGACGGTCAGAAACTGGGCGAGTAATACCGTGGCGACAAACGCTGCGAAGATCGGCAGAGAACCGGTCGTCGGGACTTTGCCGAGGTGGCGTCGTCGCCCGCCGGGTTCCGCGACAAGGCCGAGCCTCAGGCCGGCCTTTCGTGCCAGCGGGGTCAGGGCCAGCGAGAGCAGGAATGCCGCGCTGAATATCAGCCCGAATGCACCGAACGGAGCGCTCAAAGCGGTCTCCTGTGGAGAGATGGATCAGACTGCTGGCCGGATGCCTCCGGCCAGTGTGATATACCCGGAACCGGCCAGGGATACGTTCGACGGCCTGGTGCCGATCATCCGGTGCCGAACTGGCGGTCACCGGCATCGCCCAGGCCTGGCACGATGAACGACACCTCGTTCAGCCCCTCGTCAACCGCGCCGACGTGGATTGGCACATCCGGGTGCGCTCTGTGCAGTACCTCGATGCCCTCTGGCGCAGCGATCAGGCCAACGAACTTGATTCGTTTGGCGCCCCAGTCCTTCAGTATCTGGGTGGTGGCAACCGCGGAACCGCCCGTTGCCAGCATAGGGTCGAGGATAAGGCAGACCTGCACCCGTGGCGCGACCGGCAGGCGATTGTAGTATTCCACCGGACGCAGGGTGTGTTCATCACGGTACAGCCCGATATGCCAGACCTCGGCGCTGGGCATCATCTCCCAGACCCCATTGACCATCCCCAGCCCGGCGCGCAGGATCGGTACCAGGCCGATACTCTCTTTCAACTCTTCCCCGGTGGTGGTGGTCATCGGGGTCTCGACCGAGCGGTTTGTGAGCTGCAGGTCCTGCGTTGCTTCGTAGCAGAGCAGAATAGCAAGCTCCCGGACAAGCTGACGAAACTGGGTCGAGTCAGTGTTCCTGTCACGTAGTATGGTTAGCTTGTGTTTGACCAGCGGGTGGTTGGACACATAGACACCGTCCATGGGATTCCTGCTCCTTCTGTGGGGTGGTAGAGGCGCAAATTGCAGCGGATTGTACGGCAACAAAGGGGCCACCTGCAAACTGTCAGGCGGCCCCTTGAATACCCTTCGTCTAGCCTCCCAGTGCCGTGATCGCGGCTTCGAGAACCGGGTCACCGTCACTGAGCAGGTTCTCCGCGGTCAGTGGCACCGGGACATCCGGTACCACACCGATCCCTTCGATGTGGATATTTCCCTCGGCGTCAAGGCCGCGCCCGATGGTGAAACTCAACTGTGTTCCACCTGGCATATCGAAGTACTCAACACTGCCGCCCATACCGGCAGTCGGATAGAACCCGACAATGGTTGCCCGATCCTGCAAGGTCATATCATATGAAAAGAACTCGCAGGCGCTGGCGCAGTCCGGGCCGATCAGTACTGCAACCTGCCCGTTGAAGCGCAGGTCTTCCGGAGGGAGGATGAACTTTTCCTCGGAGTCCGGGTTGACGTAGAACTCGCCAAGGCTTTCGCTGTAGTAGGCAGTATTCCCGATCACCAGCGGTTGATTAAAGAAATACGCCGCCATCTGGTCAGCGAGGAAACCGCTGCCCCCACCGTTCTGGCGCATGTCGATAATCAGGCGATCCATGCCATCGTTATTCATCTGCTGGATCATGCGTTCCCACAACTGGATCGAAAGCAGGTCGTTGTCGAGGAAACTTGTGATTTGCACATAGACGATCCCGCTGTCCAGCACCTGGTACTGCACCGGGAGTTCGTAGCCATTTGGGGCCGCAATCCCGGAGAAGGCGTCCCAACTGTCCCACTCGTTGATCGCTGTCAGAGATGCGGTTGCTTCGCCACCGCCCGGGTTACGGTAGGTGATCCGCACCGTGTCTCCCACCGGGAAGCGCGTAGCTTCATGAAGCTGCCCGAGCCGGCGCGTGTGGTCAGTGCCAAAAGGCCCAAGCCAGGGTACTACGGCGTTTACGAAATCTTCTGCTGGCGATCCGTTAATCGTAACGATGGTGGCACCATGCTGGATGCCTGCGGTATCCGCCGGGCCGCCCGGCAGGATGAAGCTGGCGATGATCGAACCACCTTCCACCTCGCGGACTGCCATGCCAATACCACCACCGAGCGCCTCACGCAGGCGGTCAAGAACGGATGGGTTCCATTCTGCCATATAGACATGCCCATCCGGGATCCGCTGAATGAACTCCCACAGGGCCAGCCCGTAGCCTTCCTCATCATTGCGCCGCTCGGCTTCTTCAAAGCGTGGGCGGAACTCTGCGCTCAGGGCGTCCCAGTCGATGTTCTTGTACTCGGTGAAGGCGTATTCCGTGCGGAACTTCTCCACCATGGAGTCGAAGGCCTCCGCGTAGCTCTGGTCGGAGTAATCGACAAGGGCGCTGTCTTCCGGCTCGAAGAGTTCCAGCGTGGCCTCGCGCGGTCGGCTATACGTGAATGGAGCACTGTCCATGTTGACGATGGTGTATCCGGCAGGCAGGCGCACAATCGGATCGTCTTCAGTGAAGAGGAGGCCATCTGCGCCGAACCCGGAGGGGAAGCCCTGCTGATCATCCGATGCGTAGACGATGTAAGAGCCACCGACGATCTCCATCTCCTGCTCAGGCGCCGGATCGCTGCTGACACGTGTGGAGGCATAGGCTGTTGACCAGCCGCCGCCATACAGATCGCGCTCTTCAAGGTAAGGATCACCCCAGATATTGGTCCAATAAGCGACAGCGAATACCATCACGCCCTGATCAGCCTGCCCGTTGTGGTCAACATCACGATATGTTCCATCCGGCACGGATGGCAGCTCCAGCTCGTAATCAAATGGTGATGTGTAGAAATCGGTGGTTATCTGGCCGAGTACCTGCGAATCCACCGGTATGATGTAGTCCTTGTTACGGTCTACGAAGCCGGTCTGATCCTCAAGGATGATCAGCGGCTGGGCGACTCCTTCAGTAAAGAACGGGTTAGTGTAGGCAACTGTTCCACGTACCAGCACCGGCCCCCCTTCGTCGCCAATGATATTGGCGAGGGGAATCTCGCCGTTGATCGAAGGAGGATAGGTCGCGGGGGGTGTGGTCGGCTCAGCTTCAGGGGTGCTTGACCCGAGATTCTGGACGACATCCTGTATCGGACCACACGCCAGTACCGGGAGGATGATCGCGGCAAGCAAGACAGGCAAAGTTCGAGATACCGGTAGTTTCACTGATGGCTCCTGGTGTGACTGTACATCTGTGCCAATGGCCCGTGGGAAGGGCCTGCTGCGACCATCGTACCGTATGTTGCATGCGCGGGCAATTGCCTGGCTCACGGGCTGTTCAGGTGCGTCACAGAACCGCCTGGGTTTCAGTCTGGACTGCGATTCGTTATACTTGCGGCGTCTTTCCAGCACACAAGGATGTCAGGAAATGGATCTGTTTGCGAATACCCAGCCTATCATTGGTATGGTACACCTGCTGCCGCTGATCGAATCCCCGGCCTATGGTGGTGATCTCGATGCGATCTACGCCCGCGCCCTGGCTGACGCCCGCGCCTTGTCGGAGGCTGGGGCTGATGCCCTGATCGTCGAAAACTTTGGTGATGAGCCCTACCTGAACGGTGAGCCGACCACCGCCCAACTGGCGCTGATGGCAGCGATCTCGCGGGAAGTCAAGCTCAACGTGTCGATCCCGGTAGGCGTGAACGTGCAGTTCAACGCCTGGGAAGCGGAAATCGCCGTCGCGCATGCGGTAGGCGCGTCGTTTGTGCGTGTCGAGGTGTTCGTTGATACGGTCGTCTCAGCACAGGGGATTGTGCACCCCTGCTCCGCGCAGATCACGCGCTACCGCCGGGCACTCGGCGCGAGCGGCGTGCAGCTCTGGGCGGACATCCAGACCAAGTACACTACCAATATTCTGCCGCAGGCACTCAGCCAGTCGGCGCTTGACGCACAGGCCGCGGGCGCGGATGTGCTGATCGTGACCGGGGCGGCCACCGGGCAGGCGACTCCGCTGGACGCCGTCGCTGAGGCCAAGAAGGTGGTGAAGATCCCGGTTGTCGTTGGCAGCGGTACGGCGATCACCAACGTCAAGGATGTGCTCAAGGTCGCGGATGGCGCGATTGTCGGCTCATCGCTTAAAGTAGGCGGCAAGGCCACGAATGCGGTTTCGCTGGCATCCACCAAAGCCTTCATGGCTGCGGCACGCGGTTAGAAGCCGGCGGATCGGATGAATATGGCGCGGAGAACCGCAGGCTCTCCGCGCTTTTCTTTAAGGGGCATACGGTATGAAGCGGACTTCAAAGATCGCCGGCCAGCGCTTGCCGGTGATCAGGAATGTATCGTGCGCCGGGTCGTAGACAATCCCGTTGAGCACGCTCCCATTCTGCAGCGACAGGCGCTCGATCTCGGAAAGCAGCCCGGCGGCGTCAATCACACCGGTGACAAAGCCCGTCGCCCTGTCGATTCGCACGATGGTATCTGTCTGCCAGATGTTGGCGAAGATCGACGGGCCGACGCACTCCAGTTCGTTCAGCATCGTCACCGGCTGGCTGTCCATTCGTACCTCGAGCGCCCCGATCGGCTCGAAGGTCTGCCGGTTACGGATGATCAGCGTGCTGCTGCCGTCACTCATATACAGGGCTGAGCCGTCATCACACAGGCCCCAGCCCTCACCCGTGTACGTGTATTCCCCTGTCTGTTCGAGCGTATCCAGGTCATAGACGAACGCTACGCCTTCACGCCACGTGAGCTGTATCAGCCGGTTATCAACCCGGGCCAGCCCTTCCGCAAAGTAGGCTGGGCCAAGCGGGATAACCTGCAGCACTTCCCCGGTGTTGCGGTCGAGTTTCCGCAGTGATGATTCACCATACAGACCGGCGCTCTCGTAGAGGTATCCATTATCGAGCAGCAGCCCCTGGGTGAAGGCGTTGTCATGTGGCAGCGTGGACATTACTTCCGGTATGAGGTGCTCCAGCACCAGCGGTGGGGCCGTCAGGGTTGGTGTGAGGCTCGGTGCGGATACACCGGGATGTACCATGAGCATGCCCGCAAGGGCCACGAGTATAAGTGCCGCGGTAGATACCCCGGCTACCGGGTACAGGCCCGGCCTTCGGTGCGTGGTTTCAGATGAGCCTGCCATATATACCCTATCCCTTGATGACGGCGACCGGAACCAGCCGGGCAACCTTTCGGGCGATCCCTGCCCCGGTGACGACGCGGATCACTTCATCCACATCCTTGTAAGCCTGCGGTGCTTCCTCCGCCAGCCCGGACATGCTCCCCGCCCGCACGTGGATGCCTTTGCCTTCGAGCGTCTCACGCAGGTGATCCCCGCGAACAGTACGCTTGGCCTCGTGGCGGCTCATCACGCGGCCCGCCCCGTGGCAGGTGCTGCCGAAAGTCTCATCCATGCTGGCGGGCGTCCCGGCCAGTACCCAGCTTGCCGTGCCCATCGAGCCGGGCACCAGCACTGGCTGACCGTGGGGGCGGTATTCAACGGGCAGTTCCTCAAAGCCAGGGCCGAAGGCGCGTGTAGCACCCTTGCGATGGACAATCACCTCAACCATCTCACCATCAACGGTATGCTTCTCAACCTTTGCCATGTTGTGGGCGATGTCGTAGACCTGCCTCAGCGAGAAGTCGTGCGCTACGCCACGGAAAACCTCCTCAAAACTCTGCCGGATGTTATGGGCAAGCACCTGTCGGTTAACGAACGCGTAGTTCGCGGCGGCGCACATCGCGCCGTAGTAGTCCTGCCCTTCACGTGAGTGGAACGGGACGCACATCAACTGGCGATCGACCAGCCGGATGCCGTAGCGATCGACCACATCCTGGAAGGCGCGCAGGTAGTCCGTGGCGATCTGATGCCCGAACCCGCGTGAGCCGCAGTGTATCTGTACGGCGATGTTTCCCTGCGCCAGCCCCATCACGCTGGCGACGTCCGGATCACAGACCTCACTGACGAGGTCCACCTCGATGAAGTGATTGCCCGCGCCCAGGGTGCCGACCTGGCTGATACCGCGTTCCCACGCACGATTGCTGATCTTGCTTACATCCGCGCCGCGCAGCCTGCCCTGTGCCTCCGTCCGATCGACGTCCTGGCGTGTCGCGTAATTCTGCCGGAGCGCCCAGTCGGCGCCATGCAGCAGGATGCGCTCGAACTCGCTCTCACGCAGGTCGATACCTCCACCCTTGCCGACCCCGGTCGGGCAGCGGCGGTAGAGTGAATTGGCGAGTTTATCGAGTAGAGGATGTGCTTCTTCCAGCGTGATCTGGCTGGCGAGGACTCGCACACCACAGTTGATGTCGTAGCCGACCGCCCCAGGAGAGATCACCCCGTCACTGGTGCGTGAAGCGATCACGCCGCCGATCGGGAAGCCGTAACCCTGGTGAATATCCGGCATGGCGATAGCGTACTTCACCAGCCCCGGTAGGGTAGTGGTATTGATCAGCTGCTCCACCGAGGCATCATCAAGCGCGTCCTCCAGCAACCGCTCGCTGGCATACAGCCGCGCCGGGACACGCATATCGTAGCGGTAACTCTTCGGGAGTTCCCAGACGAACTCCGAGATGTGCTCAAAATCCTGTTTGCGTACCATCTCATGCCACCTTACACATCGAATACCAGTGTGGTTTCAAAGCCCCCTGTGACCTCCCTGATCTCCAGTAGATGGTAGGTCACGGCCTTGATATGCTTGCCGTAGCGCCCACCCGGTCTTCCGCTGATCCGCGCATCCAGCGCATGATCGACGGCCTGCTCGACGCTGATCTCATTGAAGACCAGGCCCTCTTCCTCCAGCAGATAGACCAGTTCCGTAAGCCAATCCACGAGCAGGGTCTCATCGTCATGCGCCTGCAGGCTGAAACGTCTCTCGATAGACGGCCGATCCGTTTGTGGGCGTTCAAGCAGGCTGATCATCCCCCGCGCGGCGTTTTCAAACAGTGCGCGCCGATCAGCGCCACGAACACGGATCGACCAGTCTGCGGTATGTGGGATCTCCTCCCACGGTGGTTCGGTTGCCATCGCAAACTCTCATTCGATCAAAAAAGGCCAGGGACGATGCGACGCTCTCAGCGGCACTATCCGTGGCCGGGTCAGTCGTGCTGACTGGCACAGTCAGCGCGATCTAGTCAAGGTGCTGCTGTACATTCCCGGATACTATTGTCTCTCCGTCTTCTGCTGATGGCGGGCGCTCTCCCGCTTTCCAGACGTCGCTGGCACGCTCCGTGTACAGAATACCGTCAAGATGATCGATTTCGTGCTGGAAGACCCGTGCCAGCCAGCCACCGGGTTTGATGCGGATCTCCTTGCCGTGGCGATCCTGTGCGCGGATAATGATCGATTCATGGCGCTCAACCGTCCCGAAATAGCCAGGGATCGACAGGCAGGCTTCTACTCCATCGACCATCTCATGCGAGCGCCGGATGATCTCGGGGTTGATGACCTCGTAAAGCACCCCGGCGTCCGTGCCATATTCCTCGCGGGCTTCTTCATCATCGGGCAGCCGCACGACCAGCACTCGCTGGCTGACCGCGACCTGCGGCGCGGCGAGCCCGACCCCAGGTGCATCGAGCATCGTTTCCACCATGTCGTCAAGCAGCCGGTGCAGTTTACCGTCAAATTCCTGAACCCGGCGGGCCTTCTGCAACAGGATTGGGTTATCCGGCGTGATGATCTTTCGAATCGACATTACAATTGAACCTCTGTGCTGGCATGGTATCCGACATTGATTGTGCCTATTATACCATCTTGCATGGGCGGATTGTCCTGTACTTCACCCGCCCTATCACAGGATGACAATTGCCCTACGATGTGACATTTGTCGATTGACGATCTCCGGGGTGCAGCACTATACTAAAGTATGGAAAGAAAGCAGATCAAACTGCCTGCAGAAAGCCTGATAGTGAAGATGACAGACACGCCGGTGTGGTGACACGCCTGCGTGTTTTTGTTTGGGCGTAATGCCTGACCAGCCGGCCTGTAAGCCCATCGGGGCATGAAACCTTTTCAACACCCAGGAGGAAGACTGATGGATACCGGGATGATCAGCAAGATTCAGAAAGCCAAGATGTACGCGGAGGAACGGCATCGCATCCATGTGGAGCACCTCCGCGTTGTCTTCGATGGCGCGAACAACCCGCATGTTGTCACACTGGATAATGGTGTTTGGCACTGTGACTGCGATTTCTTCCACACCCGGAACGTTTGCAGCCACACTATGGCCCTTGAGCGGATCCTTGAAGGGATCGTTCTGGAGCCAGACAAGGTAGGGTGACGCTACCTTCCAGGCGACTATCCACCCGATCTGAAAAGGCGGCCTCTGTCAAGCGAAGCCGCCTTTTGATTTTCCACCCGGCCTGCTGCTACGGGAGGGGTTCCTTGAAATCATAGACGCCGTTGATGATCCCCCAGCGTGCCCCGCAGCCCCCACAGTGCATCGCTTCGTCGTGCCGGACCAGGTCATAGCTGTCGCACGATGGGCAGCGCCAGAACGCACCTTCCGGTGCGGACTCGTCCGGCCCGATCGCGTCGTTACGGGTGAAGATGCTCGGCGCGATCCTGATTAAGCCCCCGCTGAACTGCAGAGCCGAATCCAGCGCGACCAGCAGGCCGGTCGGTATAAGGCGCTTGAGCACTTCCAGCCGGAAGATTGAAACACTGAGTGTGCGACCAGGCCTGAAACCGGCCCGGTCAAGCGTTTCACGCACGAAACGCGGGTGAAAGTCGAAGTTCAGCGCGACGAACTCCACCGGTGCGAT
>JADZAD010000307.1 GCA_020852775.1 Anaerolineae bacterium | reverse complement strand
GGGATCGAGTTGTTCGTCGTCGAGAACGCCCTGACAATCCCGATGAACATCCCACTTGGCCTGGCGATCACCGAGGTGATCGCAGAGACCGGCATGCCCACCATCGCCCATCACCATGACTTCTACTGGGAACGCCAGCGCTACCTCGTCAACTGCGTGACGGATTACCTTAAAGCGTGCTTCCCCCCCACTCTGCCATCGATCCAGCACGTCGTGATCAGCTCGTGGGCGGCGCGCCAGCTCAGCCTGAACGCGGGCGTCTCTGCGACAGTCATCCCCAATGTGATGGACTTCGACCACCCGCCCGAGACACCGGACGGCTATCTCGCGCCCATGCGCGCCGACCTCGGGCTGAGCGAGGATGAGCTGCTGATCCTTCAGCCTACCCGTGTGGTGCAGCGCAAGGGCATCGAACACGCGATTGAACTGGTCAAACGGCTGGGCCGCCCGGCCCACCTGGTCATCTCCCACGCCAGCGGTGATGAAGGCGGCGAATACGAGCAGCATGTGCGTGAGTTCGCGCGCCTGCTCGATGTTCCCGCGACGTTCGTCTCCGGGATCATCTCCACCGGGCGCGGAACGACCCCTGATGGGCGGCGCATCTATACGCTGGCGGACGTATACGCGAAGGCTGACCTCGTAACCTACCCCTCGACAATCGAGGGCTTCGGCAACGCCTTCCTGGAGGCGATCTACTACCGCCGCCCGCTGGTGGTAAACAACTACTCGATCTACGCGATCGACATCAAACCGAAGGGCTTTCAGGTGATCGAGTTTGACGGCTTTGTCTCGCAGCGTACCATCGACGAAACCTGCAAAGTCCTCGACAACCCGCCGCTGGTCGAGCGCATGGTTGAGCAAAACTACGTGCTCGGCCGTAAGCACTACTCACATACCGTGCTTGCCCACCAGTTGTCCGCCCTGCTCAGCCGTTTCTAGCCTCTATGCCTGAGACTCTCGTTATTCCGGTTGACCCGCTGCACCCTGATCCGGCCCGTGTTGCCCAGGCCGCGGCAGTGATCCGCGCCGGCGAGCTGGTGGCCTTCCCCACGGAAACCGTCTACGGCCTGGGCGCGAACGCGCTCGACGAGGCCGCCGTGGAGCGTATCTTCGCGGCCAAGGAGCGCCCGGCCGCCGACCCGTTGATCGTGCACATTGCCGCGCCGGAAGAGCTTGAGCAGATTGTGGCGGAGGTTCCTTACGCCGCCTGGCGGCTGGCTGAACGTTTCTGGCCCGGCCCGCTGACACTTGTCCTGCCGAAAGGCACGGCGATCCCCGCTGCCGTCTGTGCCGGAGGGAAAACTGTCGCAGTGCGGATGCCCGCACACGCTATCCCGCTGGCGCTGATCCGCGCCGCCGGGGTGCCGATCGCCGCGCCCAGTGCCAACCGCTTCTCGCGCCCCAGCCCAACCACCGCACAGCACGTCCTTGACGACCTCGCGGGCCGGGTGGAGATCATCCTCGACGGTGGCCCGACCCCGATCGGTGTAGAATCCACCGTGCTTGACCTGACCGCGGATCCACCTACGGTGCTGCGGCCCGGCGGCCTGTCGCTCGAAGCGCTGCGTGCTGTGCTGCCCACGGTGACTGTCACCCGGCGGTATCTGGCGCTCGATACTGTGGAGGGTGCGGCTTCGCCGGGGATGCTGCTCAAGCATTATTCCCCGCGCGCGCCGCTCTACCTCTACAGCGGGCCCCCGGAAGCCATCACCGCGGCGCTGCGAAATGAAGCCTTGCGCCGTGCCGCGGAGGGCGAACGCGCCGGGGTGTTGATCTTCGATGAGGATGAAGCCAGACTGGCAGGAGCTGCCGCCGCAATCAGCCTGCTGGGGCCGCGCGGTGATCTCGATCAGGCGGCAGCGCGGCTGTTCGCCGCCCTGCGCGAACTGGACGCGCGCGGGGTGGACGCGATCCTCGCCTGCGATGTCGAGCCTGCCGGCGCGGGGCTGGCGATCCACGACCGGCTGCTGCGCGCCGCCGAGGGTAAGGTCGTGCTGGTGGGCTGAAGCGCCGTACTACAGCTTGCCGAGCGCCACGCCGCGCACCTTCCAGCCGCAGCCTTCCACCGCCTGCTTGACAGGTGTTTTGATCTCTGACGTGTTGAACTTGTAGCGGTAGACCACACCCGGTTCAAGCTGCTCGGTGAAGGCATAGCCCGTACCGAACGAAATCTCGGCCTTCTGGCCCTGGAAGAAGCTGGCCTCCGCGCCAAGCTGCGGTACACCAGCCGACCACTGCACGGCGAATTCCCGGTCCATCATGCGGACTTCGCGCTTCGCCGGGTCGAGTTTCATGTAGATGCGGAAGACCTTCTTCAGCCCGGCCTGACCGAAGACCTCGTACCAGCCTGCGTCCACGATCTTCCATTCAGCGATCAGATCGCAGTTCTCGGCGCGCCCATCGACGATCTGGTAGGGCGCGGTCGGGCGGTTGAGCGCCATCAGTGCGTTATACACGTCCTGTGAGGGGGAGCTGGCGGCAGGTGTGACCGGCGGCGGGGCAGCTACTGGCTGTGCCGGGGCGACGGCAGGCGGAAACGGTGCGGGGGCAGCAGGCTGGTAGGCCGGTGCGGGCGATGCATAGACCGGCGCGGCAGGGCTCGACGCGATCGAACGCATCCGCAGTGTGACGACCAGGGCGATCACCGGAATGAGGAGCATGACAAGAGCGACCAGCACCAGCACGACACCGTAAAGCGGCGGCAGGGTAGTCTCGGTCGTCTGGCCGTTGAGCGTCGTCGTGACCGGTGCGCCAAAGGCGATCGCTGCGCCGAACGCACACGCGAACAGGCCCGGGCAGCCACACAGGGCCACACTGAGAGTAGTGGCAATGATGCCGATCAGTTTCCTGTCCATGAGGCGGTCCTTTCCGTGCAGAGTGAGGCAGGGAGGAACTATAATGTCCGGCAGGCCCCTCGTATAGATTCAGTATAAGGCGGGTTTTTCATCCGGGGCAAGCAATCCTATCCCCTACTTGAACCGTCAGGAGCAGGCAGGCAATGGCCGACAGAACAGTGCGCTATGTAGGCTGGGACATCATGCTGGAGGACGTGACGCTGCACGATGGCCGCCGGATCGAGAACCAGCTTGGCGGCGGCGGCATGTACGGGGCCGCCGGTATGCGCGTCTGGTCACACGAGGTCGGGCTGCATGCGAAAGTCGGGCAGGATTTCGACTTCTCCCTGCTCGACCGCCTCGACGTGGACACCAGCGGCGTGATCACCACCGCTACGCCGACCATCCGCTGCGGCTCGATCTACGACGTTGAAGGCAACCGTACCGATCTGATGCGCTCCAGCACGGAGGTGGTCTACGAGCAGCTCACCTACTACGACCTGCCGCCCGCTGCCCTGAGCCAGATCAGGGGCTACCATTTCCAGTCGATCGGTGACCCGCTCTGGGAGGGCTTTGCCGACATCCTGACGAGAGCAGGCGTGTTCGTCGGGGCGGAGCCGAGCCTGTCGTCAGCGAAGACGCCGGAAGCGATCCAGCGCGTCTATGATTACATCCATACCTTCCCGCTGTATTCCCCGAACCTGCTCGAAGCACGCAAGCTCTTCGGGGATCGCCCCGTCGCGGACACGCTCAGGGCGCTGGCGGCGCTCGGCCCGCGCTACGTCGTCCTGCGGATGGGCGGACGCGGCTCCGTGACCTACGACGCTACCACCGGCGAATCGTGGAGCGTGCCCGTCGTGCCCGTGGCGGTCGTCGATGTGACCGGCGGGGGCAACGCCTACATTGGCGGGATGATCGTCGGGCTGTGCGAGGGCCGCGGCCTGCCCGAAGCTGCTGTGATGGGAGCGGTCGCTGCCTCGTTCATGCTGGAGCAGTTCGGGCCACCCACTATCACGCCGGCGCTGGAGGAACAGGCGCGTATCCGCTACGAGCAGCTTCTGCCGCGGATCACGCGCCTGTCGTAAGCAGGGTTACAAACCGAGTTCCGCCGCCGCGGCCCGCGCCTCTTCGATGAAGCGCCGCACCCGGGCCGGGTCTTTACGGAAGCGGTTGTCTGCGTAGCTGGTGTGCGTCATCGAGTCCACCCCGGCGGGGTGCACCCGGCGGATCGACTCGGCGACGTTGTCCGGCCCCAGCCCACCGGCGAGCAGCACCGGTATCGAGCACGCCTCGACCACCCGGCGGCTGATCGACCAGTCGTGGATCGCGCCCGTCGCGCCATAGTGGCCGCTCTGCCCCGGCGAATCCAGCATGACGTAGTCGGCCACATCGTCGTAGCTGCGCGAGATATCCACTGCCTCCGGGCCATCGACCGGCACGGAGACCATCAGGCTGGTGCCAGGCAGCAGGCGGCGCAGTTCGGCGACCTTGTCCGGGCCCATCGTCCCCTCGTAGTTGTACTTGATATGCAGGATATCCGGGCGGGCGACCTCGACCAGCCGGACCAGCCGTGCCACGTCCGCATCGTGCGTCAGCACCAGCCGCTTCGAGGGCGACACAATCGCCGCGAAGAGATCGCGCACCCGCTCGCACTCGGCTTCGTCCACCATGCCCGTCCGCATCCCCGCGGCCAGGCCAACGTGCTCGGCCCCCATTCCGGAGACCATCGCGCCATCCTCCGCCGTGCTGATGCCGTAAATCTGGATAATCATCTCATGGCTCCCTTCATAGCGACCGTCTATACTATGTTACAAACAGTCGCAATCCGTCATCAGGACAACCCAATAGAATGTGTGTATCAGACAGGCCTGCCCGCCTGTCACCGGGAGGAGACACGATGAACGAGCCCACCACCCCCCAACAGACCCCGTCCGAGATCCTCGCCATTCAGACGCAGTACCTCAACCGCCTGTATGAAGCCCAGATGCGGCAGACGCAGATCCTTGAGCAGATGGCGGCTCGCCAGGCTCCTGGCGCCTACCCGGTGAGCACAGGGGGCGGCGACGTTCGCATCACCGATTTCCGGATGGGCTTCTGGTCGCTGGTGGTGCTGCTCGTCAAGATCGCGCTGGCCGCGATCCCCGCCATGATCATCCTGTGGACGATCAGCGCGATCATCCTCGGCCTGATCGGGTTCCTGTTGAGCGTGCTTTTCGGCGGAATCGGCCTGCTCGGGGCACTCCTGTCCTGATCTCAGCCTACTTCGCGCCGAGGCTGTCCCCGGGGGCGCATTCACCCCGGAAATAGGCCCATTCCTCGCACTCGCTGCGGTCTGCGAAGACGCAGATGCCGACCTGCCCGCCGGACTCGTCTTCGCGGATCTCCAGCGTGCCGTCATGTTCTTCGCAGTAAACCGAGGCGGGGTTAGGCATCCCGGCCTGCGGGGTCACGGATTTCCTGCCCCCACACGCGGTCAGTAGCAGCAAGACCGCGATCACGATCACACCCAGTATGCGGCGATTCATAGCCTGTCCTCTCTGTGACACAGGGATTCTCTCTCATCTTACACCCGGCGAGGCCTAACGGGTGCATGAATCTGCTGAAACAAGACATCCGGCTCGCAAAGCCGGATGTCTGTCTGACTATGGCAGGTGTACCGGGCTGCTACAGGGCCGGCTCGGTCAGCGCAGCGAGCAGCAGCCGGGCGCCGTTCTGCAGGTCGCTCAGGCTGACCGTCTCGTTCGGCGAATGTACGTAGCGGCAGGGGATACTCAGGCAGCCGGAGCGTACCCCGGCGCGTGCAAGCTGGATCGCTGAGGCGTCGGTCGTGCCGCCGGTGAGGATTTCCTTCTGGCAGGGCACCTTCGCGGCCTTCGCCGCCCGCTCCATCAGGGCGATCACTTCCGGTGAGGAGAGGAAGCGCGCGTCCATCACCTTGATCGCCGGGCCTTTGCCCAGCGCGAT
>JADZAD010000306.1 GCA_020852775.1 Anaerolineae bacterium | reverse complement strand
GCCCGTAGTCTCCGTGCCAGTAGGTGCCGTGGATGGCGTGGCCCATTGTGGTAAAAAAGATGTTGAACGGTACACCCGGCAGGTCAAAGAAGTTCGGGTCACTGAACGCCTCGTTCTCCGGGTCAGAGTACATGTAGCGTGACGGCTGCTTATAGACAACCGCATGGTCTCCCCGCGGCGTGTCGAACCCCTCACCACCGGAGGAGGTGAGCATCTGGGTGACGATCACGTCGCCCTCGTAGCAGGTAATCATCTGCGCTGACAGGTCTACTTCGACGCGTTTGTTCGCGCCGGGGTGAATCGGCGCGAGATCGTGCTCGCTGATGCGCTGTACGTGGCGTGCCAGCACGTACACAGGCTCCTGCCTGGGCTTGTCGTTGAATATCTTGTACCACTGGTTGCCATCGAGGTCGGGTTCGATACCGATCACCCGGTGGACGCTTGAATGGGTGAAATATACCGCCGACTCGTCTTCCAGTCTGTAGGGTGATCCACTGGGCTCGGTGCGGGCCGGGGTGCGTGGCACGATGACCTCCGCCCAGAAGCCCGGCTCTTCATCAATGAGCGTGGCGATCTCAGTGACGGTCTCTGGCATGCGATAGGGGCGCATCGGCTGGACGGTCGAAGTGTAGATATAGCCTGCGTCTACCCGGTACCACAGGCGGTTGTGCGGATTCGAGCCCTCCGCGTCGAGGGTCTCGAGGAGCGGCAGCACAGTCTCCGGGGCAAGCCAGGCCAGCAGTTCCTGATTCAAACCCGGCCGGGCGCGGACGGCGGTTGTCGCCGTGATGCGTCCCCACAGTTCCTGATGGACCGGGCGCGGCTGGATGAAACGGAGTTCATCCGTTCCAGGCTGCGGCGCGACCTGGCGCGGTACGGCCTGCCGGGTACCGGCCCGCGCTGGGTGAAGCAGCGACGGCAGGGCAAGCCCGGCGGCTGCGACGACGGCCCCGGCCCCCGCCCCGCGCAGAAAATGGCGTCTGGATACAGCATCCTGCTTATTCTGAGTCATGGCTGAAGTATAGCAAAAAGCGGTGTGGCTGTTCCAGAAACGGCGGAGAAACGCCTAGTGACGATGGCGGTGCGGGCCCGGCATGGGCGGGTTGGCAAGCAGTTCTTCGAGCAGGTGCTGTTCCTCTTCGATGGTGCTGACGTCTCCGTCCAGCCAGGCGCGCCGTAATTCGTTAAGGATCGCTTTGAAGGCCGGGCCAGGCCGCAGGCCACGCGCGATCAGCCTCTCACCACCGGTATGCGGACGCATGTCACGGTAGTGGCTGGCATAAGCCTCGATGTATTCACACATCTGCGGATCGTCACTGCAAACCCACGCCGCCAGCAGGGCATCATCAGGGATGTTCTGCAGCATGGCATCAACTTCACTGGGGCGCGACCCTTCGTGAAGAGCACCCAGCCTCCCGCAGAGCATTTGTGCCTGCACCAGCGCGGAGACCGTGCGCCCGCGAACGTGGAGCCGTTCACAGATATGGTGTATCTCCTCGATCGACAGGCGGTGTGTCAGCAGAGTAAGGTAGACGACCAGCACATCAAAGGGCGCGGCCCGCCGGGCCCATGGCGGATCAGTGAGCGCCTGATTCAATTTGGCGTGTGCCTGCCTGAACCAGTCATCGCAGGTGATTCCCGGATGGACCGTCACCAGCGCACCGAGCCCAACCAGCCGGCAGAGTGTAGCCGCCGGGTCAGTCTCACGGTAGATCAGTTCAAGTTCGTGGCGAATCCGGTCACCACTGACCCGGTCGAGGAGGGGGATGCTGTTGGTAATCAGTTCAGCGGTACGGGGATCCAGGGTGAACCCCAGCCGCTGCTCAAAGCGTACTGCGCGCATGATTCGCGTTGGATCGTCGATGAAGCTCAGGCTATGCAGCACCCGGATACGCCCGGCGCGCAGGTCGGCCTCTCCGTTGTAGAAGTCGATCAACTGGCCAAAGTTGTGCGGATTAAGCGCAATCGCCAGTGTGTTGATGGTGAAATCGCGGCGGTGCAGGTCGTGCTTGATGCTGCTCCGCTCGACTTCCGGAAGCACGGTAGGCTCATCGTAGAACTCCGTGCGGGCCGTGGCGAAATCGATGTGTGAGGGAAGCGAGCCATTATGGTCACCCGGCCCGACAACCCTCTCCCAGGTGTCTCTGTTGAGCAGCCATTTGCCAGTGCCAAAACGCCCGTGCGAGCGCGTCTCGCCACCGAAACGCGCACTGAGCGCCCGCGTCAGGCGGATAGCGTCGCCTTCCACAACAAAGTCGATGTCCGTATTGGGCACACCGAGCAGCAGGTCACGCACAAAGCCACCGACGACGAACAGCCCCATCTGCAGTTCCCCTGCGACCTCGCCGACATGATGTATCAGCGTAAGGAAGCCCGGTGGAAGGGCCTCTGCGAGCAGGGTACTGATCTCCCCGGCCCGGCGGTCTTCAGGATGGGGGCGAGCCAGTGTTTTGAGCAGATCGGTACGGGTGACCACGCCGACGATTGTCCCGTCTTCATCCACCACCGGGAGCTGGCCCCAGCCGCTTTCAAGCATCACGCGTTGCAGGGTATCGACCGAGTCTCCGGGGCGGACGTATACTTCACCGGCCATCATTAACTGGCTGACAGGGGTACGGTCGAGGCCATGATCAAGGGCGCGGTCAACCGCGCGCCGCGTGACCAGCCCGATGATCAGGCCGTTCCTGACGATCGGGAAGCCTTCATAGCCATAGCGCCGCATGCGCTGATCCGCTTCCTGTGCGGTGGTGACGGGGGACAGCGTCTGGACACCGTAGGACATCAGGTCGCTGACAGTAAGCGGTGGCTGTACGAGCGTGGGCAGGCGGCTCCGCAGTGACTGAAGCGTCGCTTCCAGTGTCATGTCCTTGATGACGGCAGCCGCAGCGCGGCTATGCCCCCCCCCACCAAACGCTGCGGCAATTGCATTCACGTCGATCTGCTCAATAGTGCTGCGGGCAACCAGTTGGATGTGCCCGACCAGCTCAACCAGCAGGAAGATCGCGCGCACGTCATATACGTCGCGCAGGCGGTGGGCCAGCGCGGAGATCTCCCCTTCGAGGTCGCGCCCATCAGCAGCAGAGAGGATCACCGGGTAACCGCCAATCTCCAGCACCTCCGTGTTCTGGACCAGGCGATCGTACAGGCGGCGCTGGCCATCCGTGAGCGGGAAGTGCAGGTACTCCCGCACGATCTCCATCAATGCCCCGTGCTCCATCAGCCAGCCGG
>JADZAD010000305.1 GCA_020852775.1 Anaerolineae bacterium | reverse complement strand
GATGCAGCCCAACCAGACGCTGGCCGGCCTGACAGCCCGCGCCCTGACCGGAATCTCCGACGTCATCGAACATACCAGGCCAGATGTCGTGCTCTCACAGGGCGACACTACCACTGCGATGGTCGCAGCCATGGCAGCTTTCTACCAGCGTATCCCTGCCGGGCATGTTGAAGCTGGCCTGCGGACAAACGATATCTACAACCCGTTTCCTGAAGAGGTCAACCGCCGCCTGATCAGTGTCATGGCACGCTACCACTTCGCACCGACGACCACCGCGGAAAAAGCCCTGCTGGCTGAGGGCGTCGCACCGGAGACCATCAGCATTACCGGGAACACAGTCATTGACGCGCTCCAGTGGACGGTGGCGAAGAAGCACCCGCTGACCCTGAATATCCCGCTCGACAGGCGAGGTGAACGTCTGATCCTCGTGACAGCCCACCGCCGCGAGAGCTTCGGCACAGCCTTCGAATCCATGTGCCGGGCACTGCGGCAAATCGCAGAAGAGAACCCGGACGTGCGGCTGGTCTACCCGGTACACCTCAACCCGAACGTTCAGGAACCCGTCCGGCGCATCCTCGGTGGACTGGACCGTGTGCACCTGATCGAACCGCTGGCCTATCCGGATTTCGCCCACCTGATGAATCGCTCAACCTTCCTGATCACCGACTCTGGTGGATTACAGGAGGAAGCCCCCGCGCTCGGCAAGCCGGTGCTCGTCATGCGCCGGACCACCGAGCGCCCGGAGGCTGTCGAAGCGGGGACAGCCAGACTGGTTGGTACAGAGCAGGAAGCGATCGTCAGCGCCGCCAATGAACTCCTGCACAATCCGGAGGCCTACCGGGCAATGGCGACGGCGATCTCCCCGTTTGGTGACGGCCACGCTTCAGACCGGATCGCGACTATCCTGCTGAACTCCCTGTAGTTAAACTACACCCAGGTTTAAACCTGCCCAACCATGCAGGTTATACCAGTCTGATACCTCTTTATGGCCTGAAAGTCACCCTCAGGCCTAGTTGATAATGCGCAAACTCTGGTATTTTTTGTCCACTTTGGGCCCGGAAGCCCGTATCCTACCTGGCCAGTGGCCAGTACCAGAGAGAGACCAGATAGCCATGCGCATGTCATTCACACGAACAGCCCTGCTACTGCCTGTTCTTGCCGCCCTGCTGGTAACAGCCTGTGCCGCATCCCCCGATACAGGCGACCAGGACGCTGGTGTCCTGATCGTTTACTCCGGACGCAATGAAGAACTGGTTGGCCCACTGATCGAGCAGTTCGAAGCTAAGACCGGTATCGATGTGCGTGTCCGCTACGGTGACACCGCCGAACTGGCCGCAACCATCCTTGAAGAAGGCGCGAACAGCCCCGCGGATGTGTTCTACGGGCAGGATGCCGGGGCGCTGGGTGCGCTCGCGGAGGCCGGTTTGGCGACTCCACTTCCGGAAGACACCCTGAACCGGGTCGGGACGCGATTTCGTTCGGAGGACGGTCTGTGGGTCGGCACGTCCGGGCGCGCACGGGTGCTGGTCTATAACCCGGAACTGCTGTCCGAGGACGAACTCCCCACCTCAATCCACGACCTGACCGATCCGGTCTGGAAGGGCCGCATCGGTTGGGCGCCAACGAACGGGTCATTCCAGGCCTTCGTCACCGCCATGCGCGTCATTGACGGTGAGGACGCGACCCGCGCCTGGCTGGAGGGCATCCTTGCCAATGAGCCGGTGGCCTATTCCGGGAACAGCGCGGCGCTCCAGGGGGTTGCCGCCGGCGAGGTTGAAGTCGCCCTGATTAACCACTACTATCTCATGCAGGAACTGGCTAATGACCCCGCATTCAACGCGGCCAACTACTTCTTTGCCGGGGGAGACCCCGGAGGACTGGTAAACGTCGCGGGAGTGGCTATTATGAAGAATGCCTCCAACGCTGAAAATGCGCAGCGATTCACCGACTACCTCCTCTCGGATGAAGCGCAGGAGTACTTCCGTGATACCACCTACGAATACCCACTGGTAAGCGGAATCAGCGCAAATGACATGCTGCCACCACTCGACACGTTGAGCACCCCGGATATCGACCTTTCTTCTCTCTCAGACCTCAGCGGAACACTGACGCTGCTGCAGGAAACCGGAGCACTCGACTAGCGTGGCTGCCCGGCTGCACATGTTCACGGCAGCCACCTCCCTGCTGAGGAGGTGGCTGCCAGTACGTGCCCGCCACTATCTAGGCCTCGGCGCTGCTCTGATCGTGCTGGCGCTTCTGCTCCCTCTGGCTTACCTGATCATACGAGCCGCAGGAGCAGCGCCCGCACAATGGTCAGGGCTACTCGCACCGCGTGTGCTCGAAACACTCTCGCGCAGCCTCATACTGGCCGTATCAGTAACGCTGGCGAGTATCGTGATCGGGGTACCGCTGGCCTGGCTGACCACCCGTACCGATCTGCCGGGCAGGCAGGCATGGGGAGTATTGGCCGCCGTTCCACTGGCCGTGCCCAGCTATGTCGGGAGCTTCGCACTGGTCGCGATGTTCGGCCCGCGTGGCCTGCTCCATGAACTGCTTGCCGTGCCGCTGGGTCTCGATGAGATCCCGGCAATCTATGGCTTCCCGGGGGCGTGGCTGGCGCTCACCCTGTACAGCTATCCTTATGTATACCTGACCGTCCGCGCCACGATTACACGCCTTGACCCGGCGCTGGAAGAAGCAGCACGCAGCCTAGGCGATCCGCCATCGCGCATCCTGTGGCGCGTGGTGATCCCACAACTTCGCCCGGCGATCGTCTCCGGGGGTCTGCTGGTGGGGCTGTATGCCCTGAGTGATTTCGGAGCGGTGGCCATGCTGCGCTATACGACCCTCACCCGGGCGATCTACACCCAGTACACCGCCTCCTTTGACCGCACCGGCGCGGCCCTGCTGGCGCTGATGCTGGTCAGCGTCACATTGTTGATCCTGGGCATTGAAGGCCGGTTGCGTGGACGTGCCGGGCGCGCATTGCCCCGTCGCGCTACCCGCCCGGCACGTGTCATTCATCTGCGACGCTGGCGCTGGCCTGCCGTCGTTCTGTGCGCCGCAATCCCGGCACTGGCTATCGGGCTGCCGCTGCTGGTAGTGGGGATGTGGCTGGCCATCGGGCTGCGAACCGGTGAGGCGTTCCAGATCGCCTGGATCGGCCCGATCTGGCGGAGTGTACTTGCCAGCGGGCTGGCAGCACTGGCCACCGCAGCCTGCGCTCTACCGCTGGGGCTGCTAGTGGTGCGCTACCCGTCACTAATAGCACGCTTGCTGGATCGCGGTGGCTACATTGGCAACGCCCTGCCCGGTGTGGTGATTGGCCTGGCACTCGTCTTCTTCAGCGCCACCTTTGCCGGGCCGCTCTACCAGACGACAGCCATGCTGATCTTCGCCTACGTCGTGCGCTTTCTGCCAGAGGCCCTGAGCCCGATCAAAGCCGCACTGCTGCAGGTCAGCCCACACATGGAAGAGGCTGCGCGCGGGCTTGGCCGAGGGCCGCTGGCCGTGCTGCGCCAGATTACGCTGCCGCTCGTCCGGTCGGGGATCCTCTCGGCGCTGGCGCTGGTGTTCCTGACTACCATGAAGGAACTCCCCGTAACGCTGATGCTTGCCCCTATTGAATTTGATACACTCGCTACACGCATCTGGTCAGCCACCGGCGAAGCCTTCTATGGCAGGGCCGCCGTACCGATGCTGCTGCTGATGTTGGTATCTGCCCTCTCGGTCGGGTTCATCATGACACGAAATGACAACTAGATGGCCACAGGACTGACACCCTCCATCACCCATCCGGACGGCGCTCCATACGGAAAGACCGGAAGCGCGCCCCTCGCGATCGACTGCGCCGGGCTCCTGCGGCACTACGGGGCAAACCGCGTCATCGACTCCTTCAGCCTGAGCATCCCACAGGGCTCACTGGTCGCACTGCTCGGTGAGAGTGGCTGCGGCAAAACGACCTTCCTGCGCCTCCTCGCCGGTTTCGACATGCCGGACGCCGGAACGATCCAGATTGCGGGGAGGCCTGTGGTCGGGCAGGGGACATTCATGCCACCCGAGGCGCGCCGGGTCGGAATCGTCTTTCAGGATTACGCGCTCTTCCCGCACCTGACGGTGGCAGAGAATATCGCCTACGGCCTGAACAGGGGTGCCTTGCGCTCAGCCCGTGTCTCAGAGGTGCTCGAACTGGTTGGTATGCAGGGTATGGCGCAACGCATGCCACACGAACTCTCAGGGGGCCAGCAGCAGCGGGTCGCGCTGGCACGGGCGTTGGCGCCTGAACCGGATGTGGTACTGCTCGATGAACCCTTTTCCAATCTCGACGTCACTCTGCGGACTCGCCTGCGGATCGAAGTGCGTGACATCCTGCGGCGTACCGGTATTACAGCGATCCTCGTGACCCATGACCAGGAAGAAGCACTCAGCCTCGCGGACTTTGTCGCGGTAATGCGAAACGGCCGCATCGAGCAGATGGCCCCACCTGACGTGGTCTACAGCTTCCCGGTCAACCGGGCTATCGCGGAGTTCGTGGGGGATGCGAATATCATCCCCGGTACCGCAGACGGCCACACCGTAGCATGCAATGTGGGCAAACTACCGCTGCCGCTTTGCCGTTTCGCACGGGGGGCCGTGGACGTGATGATCCGCCCGGAGTGGTTCGCCGTCACGGCCGACCCCGCCGGGGAGGCAATCATCCGGGAGCGCATGTTCTACGGACACGACCAGATGCTGATTATCCAGACACGCGACGGGCAAATCCTGCGCGTCCGTACTGAACCCGATACCACACTGCACATCGGCACACGTGTCAGTCTGTCCGTACACAAGCCCGTGCTTGCCTACCCAGGACAGGGCTAACCCAGGCAGCAATACACTACCCGGAAGAAGGCACAACGGGCACGGAAACCGGGATTCGACCCTGCTTCTGAGAGAAGCCTGAGG
>JADZAD010000304.1 GCA_020852775.1 Anaerolineae bacterium | reverse complement strand
TACGGTAGAGCTGCGGATCATCCCCATCGTGGCATTCCTGGCAGTGCACGAGATTGATCTCCAGCCCGTGCGGGTCGTGGCACTCGACACAGGTGTCGAACGCCTCATCGTGCACCAGCGTGCCCGCATAAGCCCGCCCCGTGTACTCGTAGGCTCCCTTCGCGTTCGTACCGTAGAGCGCGGCGCCGGCGGCGGCATAGTGCGGGTTCTGGAAGCCCAGGAGGTCGCTCACGGTATCCGGTGGAGCGTCGCCAACCGTCACCGTGAGATACTCATCCAGCGTTGGTGTGGAGCCTCTGCCCTGGTGGCACGCAATACACACCGCCGAGCCGCCAGAGACGTTCACCACCAGCCCGGAGGGGAAAGCCACCTGTGTCAGCGTCTCCGTCGCATCATTGTGGCAGGTGCTGCACTCCAGATAGCTGCCGACCGGGGCATCGTATTCCACTGTTCCGGCTGGCGTATCGTTCAGGCCGAGGTAGTCGGCGAACCCGGCATGGCTGTGGCATTTTGCACAGCCCGCCGGGATAAGGCCCTCCGCATCCCAGCGGGTGAAGGAGTCAGCGGTATGGTCGTTGTGCGCGGAGGCATCCCACGCGGCCTCAAGGACGGCGCGGGTCGCAAGTGACGCCGCCGGATCCAGCGTCCCGACAGGCTCCATCGTAGGTGCTGTCGTGACCGCTTCCATAGGTGTAGGCGGCCACAGCACGGACTGTACCCCGCGAAAATCAAGCGCGACGCCAAGGGCAACCAGGCCGCACAACCCGAATACGACCACCCCCGGCCACAGCAGCAGCGGCCAGATGCGGCGCCGGGGCACCTGCCCAGGTGGCAGTTCCGGGGAAGGCTTCGCTCTGGCGGCAGAGGCAGGCGTCAGGGTGCCGGGGGGCGTCACCTCAGGGTCTCGTGCCACCCGGAACGGAGCGTCACCCTCCGACGGCATCTCCGGTAGCGGTGGGGCTGCTTTCGGGCGCAGGTCTATCGTCGTGGCTGTTCGTTCCCGCGGGATGGCCCCGAGCACGGGGATCCGCTCCGTGAACGGCCCGCCGATGCTGGTGGGGGCGATGGCACACGCCCGCTCAAGCGCGCTGGCGAGGTCAGCCGCCTGCGCGAAGCGCTCTGCCGGGGCCTTCGCCATCGCCTGCGTGATCACCGCCTGCACCCCCGCGGGCAGATCCGGCCGGGCCAGCAGCACATCCGGCACCGGCTTGCTCAGGTGGGCCATCAGCAGGCCCATCGGCGTATCAGCGTTGAACGGATGCTGCCCGGTCAGCATCTGATAGAGCGTTACGCCCAGCGCGTAGATATCCACCCGGTGGGTGACGCCTCCGCTCTCCGCCATCTCAGGGGCCATGTAGGCGGGCGTCCCGACGATGCCGCTTCCGGTAAGCTGCACCGTGCTTTCCGCTACCCGCGCGATGCCAAAATCGGCAAGATAGGCGTTACCCTCCAGGTCGAGCAGTACGTTTGAGGGCTTGAAGTCACGGTGGATAATGCCGTGCTGGTGCGCGAAGGTCAGGCCCTCCGCCATCTGCGAAACAAAGTGGCACGTCTCATCGAGGGGCATCCCCGCCGGGGCCGCCTTGATCCGCTCCGCCAGCGAGCCGCCCGGCAGCAGGCGCATCACGATAAAAGGCATGCCTTCGGCCTCACCGTAGTCGTGCACCGGCAGGATACGCGGATGCTCCAGCAGTGCGATGACGCGAACTTCACGGTTGAAGCGTTCGGTAAAAGTCGGGTCCTGCAGAAAGTGCATGGGCAGGACCTTGATGGCGACTTCCCGTCCGATCGAGGTCTGCACCGCGCGGTAAACGTTCGCCATTCCGCCGGAACCGATCAGTTCGAGGATTCGGTACTGCCCGAAGGTGTGCCCGGTCAGGTCAAGCATTGGGGGTGCTCCTGTCTGTACTCAGGCGGCTGTTCTCATTATAGGACGGATCGGCTGGCGGAATGAATTACCCCACATACGCGGCGCTGTGATCCAGCCCGGCGCGTTTGCCCACCGCCAGCATCACCTCGCCCGCTCGGCGGCGAATGGCTTCTTCGTCGAGGTGTGTCAGCACCCGGTCACGCAGCAGCACCCGGCCATCGACGATCACATCGCACACGTCGTCCGGCCCGGCCACCGTCACCACCGACTTTGGCACGTTCGCTGTCGGGCTGAAGTGCGGCCGGTTCAGGTCGAGCAGGATAACGTCCGCCTTCTTCCCGACTTCCAGCGTGCCCGTCTCCTCGTGGATACCGAGCGCACGTGCCCCGCCGTGCGTCGCCATGCGCAGCGCCTGGAGCGCGGGCAGCGTCAGCGGGTCATTGATATTCACGCCGTGGTAGGCCTGCATCGCCGAGCGCAGCAGGCGCATCTGGTTGAAGTGATCCAGCCGCACCCCGGACGCGCCGTCGTTGCCCAGCCCGACGTTCACGCCCAGCGCCAGCAGCAGCGGCGTCTTGCTGAAGCCGTGGCTGCCAAGGTTGGCGTGCGGGCAGTGCACGGCGTTCGCGTCGCGCTCCTTCAGCAGCAGGATTTCCTCATCTGAGAGCCGGACGCAGTGCCCGGCGATGGTGTGTGGCCCGAGCAGCCCGTGCCTGTCCAGCCAGAAGGCCGGGCGCAGTTTGTAGTTCTCCAGGCAGTGCGCGACCTCCGCCATGTGCTCCGCGAGGTGGAAATGCACCCCCGTGCCCATCTCCCGCGCACGGGCCGCCACTGCCTCGACGAGCGCCGGGGTCGAGGTCATCACCTGCCGCAGCCCGAACCAGACCTTCACTCGGCCCTCGCCCGCGCCGTGGTACGCCTTATGCAGCGTCTCCGTCCGGCTGATCGCGCTCTCCACCGTACTCAACATCGCCGGCGGGATGAACGCGCCGGTGTCCATCGTCGAGGGGGCGATCACCGCCCGTACCCCGGCCTCGACCACCGCCTGCGCCGTGCCCTCCATATGCGGCCCACCCGCATCCGCGAAAGCGGTGATCCCCGCCCGGATGTGCTCGACCATCATCAGCATCGACCCGGCGTAGACCTCCTCCGGGGTGAGCGCACTCTCGAACGGGACGAGAATGCGCGTCCAGATCATCGGCAGCTCATCAACGACACTGCCCCGCAGAAGCTGCTGCGCGGAGTGCGTGTGCGCGTCCACGAAGCCGGGCATCGCCAGCTTGCCCGCCCCGTCGATCACCTCGGCGGCCTGATATCCCCGGATCGCCGCCGGGTCGGTCTCGATCGCCACGATATGCTTCTCGCGGATAGCAATCGCCGCGTCACGCAGCAGGCTCATGTCGGGCAGCAGCACCATGCAGCCACGGATCAACAGGTCAACGGTGGTCATCGAGGCCTTCCTTCTGGGTGTGATCGCCCGGATCGGGCAGGACGGTTGACAGGCTCAGTCAATCAGGCGCACCGGCCTGAGCAGCGACCGGTCAAAGGCGCTGAGGTCGTCGCCTTCGGGCAGCGCGTCGAGTGCCTCGCGCACGCGCAGGGCGTCCGCCCGCAGGGAACGGATGTCCACGCCCTGGCAGGTATCCGGCAGCGCGTTCAGCCACTGGAAGCTGCGAAGCAGCATCTTGAGCGCACCGCGCCGGTTGCTGCGCTTCACCTGGTAGTAGGCCACCCCGACCTGCAGGATCGCGCGGTACAGGTCACGCACCGGCCCGCTCTCCTCCATCCACTGCGCCTCAAACAGGTCGTGCTGGGCGTAATATTCGCCCGCGTTGAAGCGTTCGATCGCTTCACGAGCGCGCGCAGGCAGTGGCTCCGCGCACTGCGCCTCCAGCCGTGCCGCCTCTTCGACGCTGAGGCGGTGGGCATTGTTCCGGATCAGCACCTGCAGTTCCGTGCCGAGCATGTCCGGCGCAAGCGACACGTCTGCCCCGGCGCGCAGCGCCTCGGCGCGCACCTCCGCCTGCCCGGAGACGACCACGACCGGGATGCGCCGGGTCGCGGGGCTGGCCTTTGGCGTCGTGGCCCAGAAGCGCCAGTCCGCCCGGTCGCC
The DNA here is from genome assembly GCA_020852775.1 of Anaerolineae bacterium. Taxonomy (GTDB): domain Bacteria; phylum Chloroflexota; class Anaerolineae; order Aggregatilineales; family UBA3940; genus JADZAD01. The sequence continues at coordinate 1,108 of JADZAD010000304.1, read as the reverse complement.
ATCGACGAGGATCAGCCCGGCCCCGTCCGTCGCCAGCCGCGCCACGTAGCCCGCCTGCTCCGTGCAGATGATAAGCTGAACGCCGGTCAGTGAGGCGGCGATATGGTCAACCGTGCGGCTCCATGCCGGGGAGCCGGATATGACAATCATCGCAACGTGTTCCATGCGCCAGAGTTTACCGATCTGTCACCGGACAGGCCAATTGGTTGTAAGGAGTCATATATCCTATCTATAATCAATTAGGTCTGTCACTCATCGTTCGCCAGAGCAGCGGGGGTTGCCCGTGTCCGGTTACATCCTCATCGTTGATGATCATCTCGAAGTCCGCGAACTGATCGCAGACGTCCTGCACACCCTTGGCCTGGAGGGCAAGTCTGCGGTCAACGGGCGAGACGCGCTTGAGATGATCGCTGCGGAACCTCCACGGCTGATTATCCTCGACATTATGATGCCGGTGATGGATGGCTTCTCCGTGCTGACACGCCTGCAGCAGGACCCGGTAGCCAGATCGATCCCCATTATCATCCTGTCGGCAATTGCCGACGAGGCTGGCCCGATGACGCGGCTGGCCGGGGTAGGCGCTGTGCTGCGTAAGGGGCGCTTCAACATCTCCGAACTGCGCCGCCACATTACGCGCCTGCTCTCTGAACCCGTGGAGTAGCCGCACCCCGCCGGGCTGTGTCATAATTCCCCCCATATCCGAATGCAGGCATGGCAGGAGCAGCAGCATGGCTGAGATCGTGACGATCCGTGAATTGGCCCGGCATGAAGGCCAGCAGGTCACCCTGCGCGGCTGGGTATACAACAAGACCGGTAAGGGTAAGCTGGCGTTCATTCAGTTGCGAGACGGCACCGGCATCGCCCAGTGCGTGGTCTTCAAGGGGGATGTGCCGGAAGCGGTTTTTGAAGCCGCCGAGAAGCTGACGCAGGAATCGGCGATCCAGGTGACGGGCACCGTCCGGCTGGATGCGCGCGCGCCGGGCGTCCCCGGCGGCGTCGAACTGGGTGTCTCCGCCCTCGACGTGCTGCACGCCGCGGAGCCTTACCCGATCCAGCCGAAGGAACACGGCGCGGAGTTCCTGCTCGACAACCGCCACCTGTGGATCCG
>JADZAD010000303.1 GCA_020852775.1 Anaerolineae bacterium | reverse complement strand
CCTCCGCCACAGGCTTTCAATGTGCGCGCTGCAAGCAGCATATCCTCCGGGTTCCTGCCAACGACGATCAGATTGTGCGAATCATGGGCCACAGTGCTGGCCATCGCCCCGTGCAGGATGTTGATCTCGGTAACCGGGGCAAAGCTCGCGGCCGCGGCCTGCCCGTGGCGTGGAATCACCACGGAGATACAGACGTTCTCCGGCAGTGAGGCGTAGTCAATGTGTCCATTCTCAACGCGCAGGGTGATCGTTTCGAGGTCGATGTAGCGGTTATGCAGCACCCGGATGGCGTTGACCGCGATTTCCCCTTCGGTGATCGGGGCCGGCATGTGGAAGGACTCAGGTGTGAGATCAGGGATGATGACACTGTTCCTGGCTGGCAGGTTGCCCGCCGGGCGCGGCGCCGGCTGGAGCAAAGCGCCATCTCTGGCGACTATCCTGCCGTTGGCAATCACCACGCTGGCGCGCACATCTTCCAGATCGGAAAGCAGCACCAGATCGGCAACATAGCCGGGGGCGATGCCACCCAGATCGCGGAAGCCGTAATGCCGGGCTGCATTGAGTGAAGCGGCGCGGTAGGCCAGTGCAGGCATCACGCCCCCGGCGATCATCTCACGGATGACGCGATCCATGTGGCCACGGGCGAGCAAGTCGGCAGGGAAGATGTCGTCGGTACAGAGCGCGACCTCCATGAAAGGTAGGCTGTTCAGCATATCCGGAATGGCCTGCCCCACGCTGCGAAACGAGCCGGAACGCACGAACGGCAGCATCCCCAACTGGAGCTTCTCATGCATTTCTGCCGGGTCAACGGTTTCGTGGTCAGAGTGGATGCCCGCGGCGAGGTAAGCGTTCAGGGCGCGCCCCCGCACCTGTGGTGAGTGGCCCTGGATCGCGGTGTTGGCCTCGATACCCACTTCGAGAATCTCCACCATGCGGGGAGCGCCGCTGATCACTGCCGGGAAATCCATGACTTCCGCTATCCCCACCACACGGGGCCAGCCCAGCATCTCGCGGATATCCTCCGCGTGGAAGGCTGCCCCCGCCGTCTCAATCCCTTCTGCCGCCGGGACACATGAGGAGATCGTCACGAGCACGCGCAGCGGCAGGCCTTCACTGGTATCGAGCATATAGCGGATGCCCGCCCGGCCAAATACGTTCCCGATCTCATGCGGGTCGATGACCACCGCGGTCGTCCCCATCGGCACGACTGCTTCTGCGAAGGGTGGCGGGGTGACCATCGAACTCTCAATATGTACATGCGAGTCGATGAACCCCGGTGCAGCCCACTTCCCGGTTCCGTCGATCACCTGCCGGGCTTCCAGATGCTCAACGCCCGCCGGGGCAACCAGGGCGATCCGCCCCTCAAAGATACCGATATCTGCCGGATAGACCTCACAGGTGAAGACATTGACCAGGTTGGCATTGAGGATCGCCAGGTCGAATTCGCGCGCACCGCGGGTCGCCGCGATAAGATCGTAGCGGGGCATGAGAAGGTGTCCTTTCGAACAGGATATGTTTCTGTGTGCGATCAGTAGCATAGCATGAAAACGCCCGTTTGTGGGCTGCAATGTCACAACATGGGCACCTTCGTCGTGCTACCGGGAGACGCACTGTGGTATAATTCAGACACGTATTTTCCAGTCAGATATATCATTGGCCTGCGGTGTCTGGCGGCGATTAAGGAAAGCTATGGTACGGGTTGAAATCGACAGCATCAGGGTGAGCCTGATGTCACAGGACCGGGTCGTGGTACTGAAGGATGTGGACTCAGACCGGTATCTGCCTATCTGGATCGGCCCCTTTGAGGCTGAAGCGATCCGGGTGGAGTTGCAGGGAGTACCCGTGCAGCGTCCGCTGACACATGATCTGCTCAAGACGGTGATCCACGAGCTGGGTGGTGAGGTGGACGAGATTGTCGTCAGCGACCTCAGAAACGATGTGTTTTTTGCCACGTTGAAGGTGCGGGTCAATGATCGGGTGATCGACATCGACTCGCGCCCCAGTGATGCGATTGCGCTCGGCGTCCGCCTGAAGGTACCGATCTATGTTGAAGACGCCGTGATGGCCAAAGCGGCCATCCAGCCCGAAGATGAGGTCGCCGGGGAGGCCGCACCTGCCGCAGGGAAGGACGAACCCGCGGCCACAGGTGAGAATCTCGACCTGTTCGCGGATTTCCTCAATACGCTTGATCTGGACGACCTGGATGACAAGCGGGACGAGTAAGGCCTGTACGCGGCAGGATCGATCGGCACGATACAAGACCCATGCAGTTCAGCAGGGGGCGACAGGGCAGCTCAGAAGTGCCTGCCGCCCCCTGTCAGCCCTCTGAGGTAAGCGACACACACAGCGTATGGTCTCAGCATCCGATCCCGGCTTCCGCGCCGACCAGCTTGCACCGCACAGCGTTGAGGCCGAAGAGGCCGTACTCGGCTCGATCCTGCTCAACGCTGAAGCCCTCTTTGAAGTCATCAGCTTCCTCAAGCCAGAGGACTTCTTCATCGTGCGGCACAGCTGGGTATGGGAAGCCATCCTGCGACTGCATGAACGCCGCGACCCAATCGACTACCTGACCGTTGCCAGTGAACTGGAGCAGACCGGGCAACTGCTCGAACTGGGCGGCGCGGCCTATATCCTCAGCCTGGTCACACGGACACCGTCCTCGCTGAACGTGGAAGGATACGGGCGCATCGTCGAGCGGATGTCGATCCGCCGCCGCCTGCTGGATGCCGCCGGCAAGATTGCGCGGGTGGCGCACTCCGAAGAGACCGACATCGACGAGGTGGTCAGCCAGGCGGAGCAGGCGATCTTTGACGTGACCGAGCGCCAGCGGGCGAACGAACTGGTGTCGATCAAAGAGGTTGCCAGCGCTTATTTCGACCAGATCAGCTATAAGGCCCGGCACCAGGAAGAACTCCTCGGTGTGCCCAGCGGGTTTCTCGACCTGGACCGGATGATGGGAGGCTTCCAGAAATCCGATCTGCTGATCGTGGCGGCCCGGCCCGGCATGGGCAAGACTAGCTGGCTGAACTCCATCGTGCTGAACGCGGCGCGCCTGCGACAGCGCGTAGCGATGTTCAGCCTTGAGATGGGCAATGAGCAGTTGATCCAACGCCTGATCAGCAGCGAGACGCATATTCCGTCACAGAAACTACGCGAAGGCAAACTGGATGATCGG
>JADZAD010000302.1 GCA_020852775.1 Anaerolineae bacterium | reverse complement strand
CGGTATGACCGCGGCGGACATCAACGAGGTGGTACTGGTCGGCGGTATGACCCGTATGCCCGCGGTGCAGCAGGCCGTGCGTGACTTCTTCGGCAAGGACCCACACAAGGGCGTGAATCCGGATGAAGTGGTCGGTATCGGTGCAGCGATCCAGGCGGGGGTGCTGGCGGGTGACGTGAAGGACATCCTCCTGCTCGACGTGACCCCGCTGACCCTGAGTGTCGAGACACTGGGCGGGGTGGCGACTCCGATTGTGGAGCGTAATACCACCATTCCGGTCTCACGCAGCCAGATCTTCAGCACGGCATCAGATGGGCAGACGCAGGTGGAAATTCACATTGTGCAGGGCGAGCGCCCAATGGCGTCCGACAACAAATCGCTGGGCCGCTTCATCCTTGATGGCATTCCACCCGCGCCGCGTGGTGTTCCGCAGATCGAGGTGACATTCGATATCGACGCGGACGGAATCCTGAACGTCAAGGCGGTAGACAAGGCGACTGGCCGCCAGCAGGCAATTACCATCACTTCATCTAGCGGCCTGTCCGAATCCGAGATCCAGAACATGGTCAAGGAAGCCGAGCAACACGCCGACGAAGACCGCAAGCGAAAGGAATCCTCCGAGGTGCGTAACACCGCTGACAGCACCGTCTGGACAGCGGAGAAGATGCTGCGTGACTTCGGCGACAAGATTCCGGAAGATGTCAAGAAGAAGACGCAGGAGAAGGTAGATGAACTGCGCTCGTTGTTGCAGAACGCGGCTACCTCTCTTGACACACTGAAGGCCAAGACCGAGGAACTCTCTCGCCAGATCAACGAGCTGGGTGGCTCAATGTACCAAGGCGGGCCAGCAGCGGAAGGCCCGGATTCAACGGGTGGGCCGGGTAAAGGCGACGATGTCGTCGAGGGTGAGGTCGTCAGCTAGGCTGTCGCCTGCTCACAACGCAGGTAATCCGGGGCAGGGACACGGCTCAGATCGGTGTCCCTGCCCTGTGTCATGTGGAACTCCGCCCCATGAGGCTCTACAATCAAGGCCGACCTGTGCGGCATGTGGCTGCTCTTGCATGGCGCGGCCAGTGCGGCCAGAATACGTGTCCGGCTGCTTCTACCAGACTCTGGGATTGTTGAATGGCTTCCAAACGCGACTATTATGAAGTGCTCGGTGTCTCGCGCGGCGCAAGCCCGGAAGAAATTAAGAAGGCCTTCCGGCAGAAAGCGCGGCAGTACCATCCCGATGTGAGCGAGGAATCGAACGCCTCTGAGATCTTCAAGGAGATCAACGAGGCGTATGCTGTCCTGAGCGACCAGCAGAAACGTGCCACCTATGATCGCTTCGGACATGCCGGGGTGAGCGGCGCAGCAGGCGGGGCTCCCTACGGGCCGGGTGGGGCCGGGTTCGGCGACCTTAATGATATCCTGAACGAGATCTTCTTCGGTGGGATGGGTGGACATGCGGGCCGCTCGCGCCGGATGCCCCGGCGTGGTGCGGACTTGCAGCACCGTCTGAAGATCGAGTTCGAGGAAGCGGTATTCGGGACCGAAAAGGATATCGAGTTTGAACGCACCGAGGTATGTTCGGTGTGCAGCGGAACACGGGTCGAACCCGGCACCAGCCCGGAACGCTGCCCGACCTGCGGTGGCACCGGCGAAGTCCGGCAGATGCGCCGCGCCCTCTTCAGCGACATGATCAGCATCACCGCCTGCCCGGACTGTGACGGCACGGGGGCGCGTATCTCGACCCCCTGCCACGAGTGTTCCGGGCGGGGGACGCTGCGCCGTATCCGGCGCCTGACGGTCAGCATCCCCGCGGGCGTTGATCACGGCACACAGGTGACCATCAAGGGGGAAGGTGAGCCGGGCGCCAATGGCGGCCCGGCGGGCAATCTGTATATCGTCATCATGGTGCAGCCGCACGAGTACTTCCGGCGGAAGGGCCATGAACTGCAAATTGTCGCCCAGATTAATGTCGCCCAGGCGGCGCTTGGCCATACGCTCAACGTGCCGACACTGACCGCGAATGGGGAAGTGACGACGGAGATTCCCGTCCCCGCCGGAACGCAGTCGGGGCAGGTGTTCACTCTGCGCGGGAAAGGCGTACCCCGGCTCCGGCGTGATGGTACCAACGCTGGCTATGGTGATATGCAGGTGATGGTAGAAGTCACCATCCCGAAGCATCTGACACCGGAACAGTACGCCCTATTTGAGCAACTTGGCGCGACGCTCGGTGAGGCGATCATCCCACCCGCCAGCAGTAAGGGCTTCTTTGAGCGCGTATTCGACTGGCTGGGCGGCGAGTAGCACCGTCATGCAGAACAGGAACACCAATGGACTGGATCGAGGTATCGCTTTCGGTTGACGGCGAAGGGGCCGAGGCGGTCGCCGACGCACTGCATGACCTGGTGCACCAGGGGGTCGTGATTGAGCAGGCATTCCCCGGCGAGGCGTGGTCAGATGAGCCACTCCCTCCGGGGCCGCTGCTGGTACGTGGCTACTTTGCTGACGATGGGCAGGCGGCGGCGCGTCGCCGCCGAATCGCGGAAGTGCTTGGTTATCTGCACATGATGTATGAGCGCATCCCGGAGCCTGAGTTCCGCCAGGTTCATGAAGCTGACTGGGCTGAGGCGTGGAAGAAACACTACCACCCGATCCGCATTGGCGAACGTATCCTGATCAAGCCCGCCTGGATCGAGGTAGAAACCGGGCCGGATGACATCGTGCTGGAGATGGATCCCGGGATGGCCTTCGGGACGGGCACGCACCCTACGACTCAGCTTTGCCTGCAGGCCTGCGAGTGGTTTGTCCGGCCCGGCATGACGGTGGGGGATGTCGGATCCGGGTCGGGGGTGCTGGCAATCGCCGCCGCGAAACTCGGTGCGAGCCATGTGCTGGCCTGCGACAATGACGAAGTAGCGGTGCGCGTCGCGCAGGAAAACGCCGAACGAAATGGCGTTTCCGATCGTGTCACCGTGCAGCACAGCAGCCTTGCTGG
>JADZAD010000301.1 GCA_020852775.1 Anaerolineae bacterium | reverse complement strand
CCGGATGATGATATGCGCCCGGTGATCACCCGGCTGGCAAGTGAAATTGAAATCGCATGGAATGACGTAGCCGCGTTAGCCGCTGTGTTTGAACTTGATCCTCCCACGTTTGCTGAGATAGCGGCTGAGTCCGGGCGGCTGCGTGAAGGCTGGACGGGGCAGCCCCCGTCCTATCTGCGCCGTTACCTTGAATTGCGTGAATGGGGCCGTGACCAGGAGTGGACACACCTCGCACAGCAGTTGTTCATCGTCTTCGAAGCCCTGTATGCTCTGCCCACCCCGCTCCTGCAATTGTTCGTTGAGCATGACCGCCAGTTTCGTTCCCTGCCCTCTGCTGCTGATATCCAGGGCTGGATTGATGCCAGCGCGCCAACAGACGCCGCCGAAACGATCCGGGGCATCCTGTACTGGTCGGAAGAGGCGGTCGCTGCACTGACACGGGCCAATCTGCGGCTGGTGGTCAGCGTCGCCAAAAAGTACATGGGGCGCGGCATCAGCTTCCTCGACCTGATCCAGGAAGGCAACATCGGCCTGCTGCGTGCTGTCGAGAAGTTCGACCACACCAAGGGCTTCAAGTTCAGCACCTACGCAACATGGTGGATCCGGCAGGCGATCAGCCGCGCTATTGCCGACCAGTCCCGCACAATCCGTATCCCGGTGCACATGGTCGAGACGATCAACAAGCTGATGCGCATCCAGCGACAGTTGACACAGGAACTCGGCCATGAACCCTCGGTTGAGGAACTTGCGCTTGAGATGGATCTGCTGGAAGCGCCGGACATCCCGCTGATTCGGGCGGCTCTCCACAGCCAGGAGCGGCTTGATCCGAACCTTCAGCGTAAGTTGCGGCGCGCCGTGGCCAAGGTGCGCCGGATTATGCGTATCTCTCAGGACCCGATGTCGCTGGATATGCCCGTCGGGCAGGAGGACTCCAGCCTGCTCGGTGACTTCATTGAAGACGACAAGATGCCTGGTCCGGTGGAAAAGGCCGATCGCCAGCTCCTCAAGGAACAGGTGAACGGTGTTCTGAGCGTGCTCAGTGACCGGGAACGTGAAGTGCTGGAGATGCGCTTCGGCCTGAAGGACGGGCAGGATCACACCCTGGAGGAAGTCGGCAGGCACTTCGGCGTCACACGGGAGCGCATCCGTCAGATTGAGGCGAAAGCCCTGCGGAAACTACGCCATCCGACGCGCAGCCGCCAGCTTCGGGACTACCTGAGCTAGAGTACGGGGGGCACTGCGCTGCCTTGATTTTTACATGTGCGCAGTGTACCATTACCCCAATGGCGATTGTGACAGATCGCACTCTGTTTGCCTGTATCGTCCGCTCACAACACAGAAAGCCAATCTGGTTGTCAACTCATCGTATCAGCTTCGGACTGCCCCGGTGGGTCTCCTCCTCCGCCCCTTTCTGGCGGAATGTCGTGGGAAAGCCTGTCGCGCGGGTAGCCCTCAGGAGGTCAGGGGACTAACATGGTAGATCAGTATCACGAGCTTAACAATCCCGATTATCCCATCCCCGAAGATCTGAAGTCGAATATCGCGATTACTACGCTTGATCGAGTATACAACTGGAGCCGCGCCCGCTCGGTCTGGCCGCTGATGTTCGGCCTGGCCTGCTGTGCGATTGAGATGATCGCGGCAGCGGCCTCCCGGTATGACCAGGCCCGCTTCGGCATGGAGGTCACCCGCCCTAGCCCACGTCAGGCTGACCTGATGATCGTCTCCGGTACGGTGACGAAGAAGATGGTCCCGCAAATCGTCCGCCTGTATAACCAGATGCCGGAACCCCGTTATGTGATCGCGATGGGGGCGTGCGCGTCCGGCGGTGGCCCCTTCAAGGAAGGCTACAACGTCGTTGATGGGATCGACAAGTTCATCCCCGTTGACGTGTATATTCCTGGCTGCCCGCCAACACCGCAGGCGCTGATCTATGGCTTTATCAAGCTGCATGAAAAGATCGAGAGCCAGAGCCTCCTGACCGTTCCGTGGTACAAGAAGGAAGGCACCGAGGCGATTCCTGTCCCGGTGCTGGGGCCCGATCTCGTCGATCCGCGCCAGACTTCCCTGATCAACGCGCAGGGAAAGATCGCGGCGCAGGCGCCTGTCGCCGCTACTGAGCAGCCTGCAGGCTGAACCGGATGCCGGGTCAGGCCTGAACCAGCGGAAAGATACCCACCATGACTGATGCAAGCCCCGATACGACTGCCCCGGCGACTGCCGGGACGCCTTACGAATACCTCCAGCAGAAGTTTCCCGGTGTAATCACCCCGGATACCCGGGAGAGCTATCAGGGTGTGATAGTTGAAGCGGACCACCTTATTGAAGTCGCTTCTGCAATCCGTGATGACCTTGGCTACGATTTGCTCTCCAATATTGGCTATGTGGACTATCTCGCGGAAGGCTTCCTGGAGACGGTGTACCACGCCTACCGCGTGAGCACCGGCGGCCCTGCCCTGAACTTCAAGGCGCGTGCCCCGCGTGAGAATGCGGTGATCCCCTCGCTGACTTCCGTCTGGCCTTCAGCCGACTTTCAGGAGCGTGAAGCCTGGGACCTGATGGGTATCCGTTTCAACGGCCACCCCAATCTCAAGCGTATCCTGATGTGGGAAGGCTTCGAGGGACATCCGCTGCGCAAGGACTGGCACGAGCCATTCTACGAAGATGCGGTCAAGCCATTTAAGAGCCGCTGGCCTGATGGCCATGTTGTCCGCGCGGAATACAGCAACCTCTACGGGCGCAATGTACAGTATCCGGCTGGCTTCAGCCTGGATGGCTACACCCCCGAAGGGGAAGAGGCAGTCTACGCAGGGCTGGATACGCCGTATAACCAGTCCGGAGTGGGCGTCAACCAGATTCGGACTGACCAGTTAGTCGTCAACATGGGGCCGCAGCATCCGAGCACCCATGGTGTGTTCCGTATGGCCGTTACCGTAGATGGTGAGACGGTCACCAAACTTGAACCGGTGATGGGGTATCTCCATCGCAACCATGAGAAGATCGGCGAGCGCAACACATGGCTCCAGAATATGCCCTACACCGACCGGCTGGACTATATCACCAGCATGTCAAATAACCTCGCCTACGCCATTACGGTCGAGAAGCTGATGGGCCAGGAAGTCACCTATCGGGCGGAGGTCATCCGTGTGCTGATGGCAGAACTGACCCGGATTATCAGCCATGTCTGGCTGTTTGGCTTCCTGCTTAACGACCTCGGCGCATTTCTGACCCCGGCTGTGTACGCTATCACTGAGCGTGACCTTGTGCTGGACTTCTTCGAGGCGGTCTCAGGCTCGCGGATGATGTGCAATTACATGCGCTTCGGCGGTGTCGCCTATGACCTGCCGCCCTACGTCGGTGGCCCCGCCATCGATGACCGTGACCGTGCCCGCCGTATAGATACGATGAAGTACATCAAGGATCTCATCTACGACCGTATCCCGCGGGTGGTGGATGAGATGGACGCGTACCTGACCACAAATGAAATCCTGATGGCGCGTTGCCAGGGCGTCGGGGTGCTCACTCCGGAGAAGGCTGTGGCTTACGGGGTGACCGGGCCTCTGCTGCGTGCCAGCGGCGTCCCTTATGACCTGCGCCGTGCTGATCCGTACAGCATCTACAATGAGCTCGATTTTGACATCCCGGTGCGCTATAACGGTGACCTTTATGACCGCTACCTCATCCGGCTGGATGAGGTCCACCAGAGCCTGCGCATCCTGCAGCAGATCGTCCCGCGCCTCGAAGAAACCCAGGGGCAGGAATACTGGGCGGGTAAGCGCGCTTACAATGTCCGTGTGCCGAAGGGTGAACACTACGGCCATGCCGAGAATCCGAAGGGTGAGCTTGGCTTCTACGTCGTTTCAGATGGCAGCGCCAATCCGTACCGCTACCACATCCGTTCCTCCAGCTTCATCAACCTGACAGCGCTGGAAGAGATGTGTATCGGTCACAAGGTGGCGGACGTGGTTGCTATCCTCGGTGCGGTTGACATCGTCCTGGGCGAAGTTGACCGGTAAATCTCTGAACACGCACTTATTACCACGGGGATACGGCGGCTTGCACGGTGAGCCCTGCCCCGCACAGGAGGACACGCATGTACGGATTGGGTATCGTTAAGGGGCTGGGTGTCACGCTCAGGCACTTCGTCAATACCTACGTCGATGACTTCAAATGGGGTGTCCGGCGTTATACCACCGATGAAGGCTTCGAGGCCCGCCAGAGCCCCGGCACCCGGGGGCTGGTCACTATCCAGTACCCCGAAGAGAAGATGGCGGTCCCGGAGCGTTTCCGCTTCGTGCCGTTCCTGGTGACGAACGAACTGGATGACCCGGAGGCCCCCGGAGAGGATTGGTGCACCAGTTGTGGCATCTGTGCCAAGGTCTGCCCGCCCCAGTGCATCTGGATCGTGCGAAGCAATGACCCGGAGACGGGCCGCCCGGTGCCGGCGCCCGCAGCCTTCTTCATCGACATCGATATCTGTATGAATTGTGGTTTCTGTGCCGAGTACTGCCCATTTGACGCGATCAAGATGGATCACAACTACGAAATGTCCAGCTACGACCGCACGACGGCACATATCCATGACAAGCCTCGCTTGCAGAAGCCTGTCAGCTATTGG
>JADZAD010000300.1 GCA_020852775.1 Anaerolineae bacterium | reverse complement strand
TGCCGGGGATGTGCTACCGCTACGAGCAGATCGACGCCAGCCATGAAATCCAGTTCAACCAGGTCGAGGGGCTGGTCGTCGGGAAGAACATCCGCATGAGTGATCTCAAGGGCACGATGGCGGCCTTTGCGCGGCGCATGTACGGCGCGGACCGCAAAGTACGCTTCCGCTGCTCGCACTTCCCCTTCACCGAGCCGAGCGTCGAGGTCGATGTGCAGAAGACCGACGGCTCGTGGCTGGAGATCGCCGGGGCGGGGATGGTGCACCCGGTGGTGCTGAAGAACGGCGGCTACGATCCACGGGTGTATTCCGGCTTCGCCTTTGGCATGGGCCCGGAGCGCATCACGCTGCTCAAGCACAACATCCCGGATATCCGCTACTTCTGGGGCAACGACCTGCGCTTCCTGGAGCAATTCTAGGCGGCTGATGCAAGGAGCAGGTGGTGATACTGATCGCGCGGGCAGAAAACTGGTGGCAGGCGCAGCCGGAGCGAAGACGCTCCTGGCTGTTCGCGGCTGCCGTCTTCGCGTTCTACGCGCTGGTCACGGTGATCGTGACCTGGCCGGTTACGATCCGGCTCCGAGCCGGGCTGGCGGGCGACGCGGGCGGCGACCAGCTTGAGACGATGTGGATCCTCTGGCATACCCGTGAAGCTATGCTGGCCGGGCACAACCCGTTCGTAATCGACACCCTGGCGTATCCCGGCGTTTATCTCGCCCCGGTGCGGGCAGCCCAGTGGGTCTACCCGATAGCCAGCCTGCCGCTAACGCTGCTCTTCTCGCCAATAGTGGCCTACAACCTGACGTTCCTGCTCGGCTACATGCTGACCGGGTACTGCGGCTACCTGCTCTGCCGCGAGGTGACCGCGCACCGCGGAGCGGCGCTGCTGGGCGGGCTGGCGATCATGCTCTGGCCGCTGCGCGTCACGCACGGGCTAGCCGGGCACATGGCGCTGGCGAACCAGTCGCTCACGCTGCTCTACATGATGATGCTGCTGCGTACCCTGCGCCTGCCGCTGCCGCGCCGCGCAGCGATCACGGGGGTGCTGCTGGCGCTGGCGCTGATGATGCACGCCACCCTGCTGCCCTACGTGCTCGGCCCGTGGACGGTGCTGGTCGTGATGATCCACCTGTGGCAAGCCGCGCCGCGCTTCGGCGGCTGGCCGCTCTGGCGCGCGCTGGGGATCGTTGCGGGGGTGGCGTTTGTGTTGTGTCTGCCCTTCTACCTACCCACCCTGCGTCTGCTGGCCGGCCCGACCGGGCAGGTGATGGAGGGAGGCAATCTGCTTTTCTCCGTCGAGCCGTTGAGCTACCTCAGCCCGTCCCCGGAAAACCCGCTGCTGCGGGCGCTGGGCATGGTTCCACCCTACGCGCCGACGATCCTTGCCGCGAACCGGCAGGAGATCATGGCCTATCTGGGGCTGTCGGTGATCGTGCTGGCCGGGGTCGCGCTGGCCCGACGCTGGCGTGATGGCCTCCCTTGGCTGGCCGTGGCGCTCGTGGCGATGCTGTTCGCGCTCGGCCCGTACCTGCTGTGGCTGCGCCAGCCGCTTGTCTACAGGCTGGAAGCGACTGAGTCCTTCTTCACGCTGCCGTATGCCACCCTGACCGGCACGCCGTTCTATGCGATCGTGCGGACGCCGGGGCGCTTCAACCTGCTGACCGGCATCACGCTGGGGGTGCTGGTGGCGTTCGGTGCGCGAGAGTTGCTGGCATGGAAGCCCGGGAGCCGGGCGGTGAGCGCCGTTGCCGTGCTGGGGCTGGTGATGGCGCTGGAATACACCGTGCTGTGGCCTTTTCCGTCATTCGCCGTTGAACCTGCGGGAGCGGTGTCACGCTATCTCGCAGGGCAGGAACCGGGTGGGGCGGTGCTGAACCTGCCGCTCGGCCTGCGCAGTCAGTGGCCTTCCTCCATGGCTCAACAGATCAACCACGGCTGGCCGCTCGTGGAGGGCTACGTCGATCGCGCCCTGCCGCAGCCGCCGGGCCGGATCGCGCTGCTGGAAAGTGTCACCACGCCGCCGGAGGCCGTGGGTGACATCCTGCTCCCGCTCGATCCGGCGGAAGGAGCCGCGCTGCTGGCCTCGGAGCGAATCCGCTATGTGCTGGTGCACCGGGGCAGCATCGGAGACGAAGCCGGACGGCGCGCCTATCTTACCGGGCTGCTTGGCGGCTATACGGTTGAAGACGAGAACAATGTGCTGTTCGCCGTGCCAGAGGCCGGGGCGGTATCCGGGCCACTGCTCGCACTGGATGGTTTCGCCGGGAAGAGCGCCGAGGGCATCGGCTGGGGGCTTGTCGAAAACTGGGACGGTGTGCCTTCGCGCTGGCTGTCTCAACGGGCCAGCGTCGTGATCTACAGCCCGGTCGCGCAGCACCGCATGTTGAGCTTCCGCGCCTTCGCCGGGGACACGCCGCGCCGGGTAGCCGTCACGCTGAACGAGCAGCCGGTCACGGCGCTGGTCATCGGCGCGGCTGCAACCTATACACTGCCCGACCTGCCGCTGCGAGCCGGGTACAACCTGCTGACGCTGGATGGCGGCCCGGAGTGCTGGACAGTCGGCGGGGATGCGCGCTGCCGGGTCAACACCACGTTGATTGGTGCACCGGTAGGTACGGACGCCTGCTGGCTGGCCGACCCGACGCCGCCGCGCTGCCTGAGCGTACTGGTGCAGGATGTACGGCTTGCGCCGACGGATGATGAAGCATATCGACGGCTGGATGTGCCGCTCGGCGATGCCATCCGCTTCGCGGGCTACTGGCAGGATCAGGTTACTATCCGCCCCGGTGAGGCGTTCACCCTGACGCTGGCGTGGGAAGCGACCGGCGCTTCGCCGGAGAACTACAACTATTTCGTGCACCTGTACGACCCGGAGACGCGCACTCTGCTCGCGCAGGCTGACGGCGCCCCGCTCCGTGAGGCCTATCTCACGACGCAGTGGCAGCCCGGCGAGACGATCACCCAGACGGTGACGCTCACCGTGCCGGAGGATGCGCCTGCAGGACGCTACGACCTGCTCACCGGGCTGTACAGCCTGTCGAGCTTCCAGCGCCTGTTCGTGATGAGCGCTCGCCTCTACGCGCCGGACGGGGCCGTGTACCTGAATACCCTGACCGTCGAAGAGGCGGATTAGCGTGTGAAGCGCGCAGACTGAACCGTGTTCAAGCCGGGCGCGTTCCGCCCGACCCATGAGGAGAAGAGACGGATGAAGATACCCGTATCATGGCTGAAGGAATACGTTGACCTGACCGTGCCCATTGAGGAACTCGCGCACCGCCTGACGCTGGCCGGGATGGAAGTCGAGACGATCGACTACATCGGCATCCCGGCAGACGAAGACGTGCAGTCGAACCACCTCGTCTGGGACCGCGAGAAGATCGTCGTCGGGCACATCCTCGAGGTGAAGCCGCACCCGGACGCCGACAAGCTGGTGCTGGCGATGGTCGATTCCGGGCTGGGGCATGTCGAGCAGGTCGTTACCGGCGCGCCGAACCTCTACCCGTACAAGGGCGCGGGCCCGATCAACCCGCCGCTGGTGACGCCGTATGCCCGCGAGGGCGCCACGGTGATCGACGGGCACAAGGAAGACGGCTCGCTGCTGGTGATCAAACCGCGTAAGCTGCGCGGGATCGACAACAACAGCATGGTGTGTTCGGCGAAGGAACTCGGCCTGTGGGAGGAGCACGAAGGCATCCTCCTGCTGGCGAGCGACGCCGCGCCCGGCACCCCGCTGCAGGACGTGCTCGGCGATGCGGTGCTCGACATCTCGCTGACGCCCAACCTCGCCCGCTGCTTCTCCGTGCTCGGCATCGCCCGGGAGGTCGCCGCGCTGACCGGGCAGACCCTGCGCTACCCGTCGGGGCAGGTCAGCGCGACCGGCCCGGCGATCAAGGGGCAGGTGGGGATAGAGATCACCAGCCCGGTGCTCAACCCGCGCTTCACGCTGGCGCTGATCAAGGGCGTGACGATCGCGCCCTCACCGGAGTGGATGCAGCGCCGCCTGCGCCTGGCCGGGATGCGCCCGATCAACAACATTGTGGACATCACCAACTACGTCATGCTGGAGACGGGCCAGCCGCTGCATGCCTTCGACTACGATGTGCTGGTGCAGCGGGCGGGCGGCTTGCCGCCGACGATCGTCACCCGGCTGCCCGCCCCCGGCGAGACGCTTACCACGCTTGACGGCGTGAAGCGCCAGCTTGACGATTTCACCATCCTCGTCTGTGATACAGCCGGGGCGTTGAGCCTCGGCGGCATCATGGGCGGTGCAGAATCCGAGATCAGCGACACGACTACCAGCGTGCTGCTCGAAGCGGCAAGCTGGAACTACATCAACATCCGCAAGACGCTGACCGCGCAGCGCGAGCACGGCGCGGAGATCTCTTCCGAGGCCGGGACGCGCTTCAGCCGCGGCATCCACCCGTCGCAGGCACTGCCCGGCCTGCGCCACGCAATCGACCTGATGCGCCAGCTTGGCAAAGGCGAGATCGCGCAGGGTGAGATCGACGACTACCCGCAGCCCGCACCGCCGGTCAGCATCGACCTGCCGATGTCGGAAGTGGATCGTCTGCTCGGTATCCCGATCGACATCAGCGAGGCACGCAGTATCCTGGAACGGCTGGAGTTCAGCGTGCGGCAGGAGGGCGATACGCTGCACGTCACCGCGCCGGATCACCGCATGGATATCGGGCAGGTACATAACGAGGCCGACCGCGATATCCAGGACGTGGTCGCACGCGCCGACCTGATCGAGGAGATCGCGCGCATCTATGGCTATGATCGCATCCCGGACACGATGCTGATCGACGAGCTGCCCCCGCAGCGCAACAACCCGACGCTGGTCAACGAAGAACGAGTACGCGATGCGCTGGTCAAGCTCGGCGTGCAGGAGATCGTCACCTACCGCTTCACCACCCCGGAGGTCGAGGCGCGCCTCACGCCAGCTGGGTCGTCCTCCGGCTGGCCGGATGCGCCCTACGTAGCGCTGGCCAACCCGATCAGCGCCGAACGCTCGGTGATGCGTCATACGCTGCTGGCCGGGGCGCTGCAGGTCGTTGTGCAGAACACGCGCTGGCGCGATCGCCAGGCGCTCTTCGAGATCGGCAGCGTCTACCTGCCGGTGGCGGGCTGGAAGCTGCCCGATGAGCCCGCCCGGCTGTGCATCGTCCTGACCGGCGCGCGCGGTCTGCCCGCCTGGCAGGACGGCGCGGGGGCCAGCCCCGCCATGATGGACTTCTTCGACCTCAAGGGGATCATCGAGGGGCTGATGAACGACCTGCACGTGGAGGACATCAGCTTTGTGCCCGTAGAGCATGGCAGCTTCTTCCCGGGGCGGACGGCCAGCCTGAACGTCGCGGGCAGGAGCATCGGTGTGTTCGGCGAACTGCACCCGCTGGTGCTGGGCGCCTTCGGCCTCGGTGAGCCGGTGGTGCTGGCTGCGGAGATCGACCTGAACGCACTCGCCGCGGCAATCCCCGGCACGACCGTCACCGGCGGCCTCTCGACCTTCCCGGCGATCTTCCAGGACATCGCGGTGGTCGTCGATGAAGCCACGCCTGCCGCATCCGTCGAGGCGGTGATCCGTGAGGCGGGCGGTTACCTGCTCAAGGGGGTGCGCCTGTTCGACGTCTACCGCAGCGAGCAGATCGGCGTGGGGAAGAAGAGCCTTGCGTACAGCATGACCTTCCAGGCGCCCGACAAGACCCTGCGCGACAAGGACGCGGCCAGCATCCAGACGCGCATCATCCGGGCGCTGGAGAGCAAGCTCGGCGCAAAGCTGCGCTCCTGAGCTACACGCGATCAAACAGAAAGGCCGGAAGGATACACTCCTCCCGGCCTTTTACTTTGCCTGTCGCCCCTGCTATGCGACGCGCAGCAGGATGGTGTTCTGTGATGGATCGCGCACCAGCCAGCCACCTGCCTCGCCGGTGTGTGGGATTGCCGCTTCGTCCAGCCGCGCCAGCACCGGGCTCAATGCGGCCTGATCCGGGAAGAGGATCTCGTAGCGCAGCAGGTGGGCGGTATCCTCCGCGGGCGGCGGCGCGCCGACCCCGGCCCAGGTGTTGAGGCCAAGATGATGGTGGTAGCCCCCCGCGCTGACGAAGCTGGCGCTGGGCAGCTCCATAGCGAACGGCGGCTTCTCGAAGCCAAGCACGCCGACATAGAAACGGTCGGTCGAGGGCAGGTCGGCGACGTGCAGGTGGATGTGCCCCATCACCGTCTCCGGGTGGATGCCTTCCCACGGGCTGCGATCGTTCTGCAATTCGCCCAGCACCCCGTCAAAGTCCATCGGCAGCGTATCGACGCGCATCCGGCCCTGCCCGTCGTACCAGCCGCCGCGGTCACGGTCGCGGTAGATCTCGATGCCGTGCCCGTCCGGGTCGCTCAGGTAGAGCGCCTCGCTGAACAGGTGATCCGAGGCCCCGCTGATCGGCGTTTCGCTCTCCGCGAGGTGTCTGATGGTGCGGGCCAGTTCCAGCCGGGAGGGCACACGGATGGCGAAATGATACAACCCGGTCATCCGCCGGGCCGGGCGCGCCCCCGCGCGCTCCCGCAGATGCACGAGCGGGGTGTCGCCGGCCCCCAGCAGGGCTTCCCCGCCGCCCGTTTCAAACAGGCGCAGCCCGATGTTGTCCTGATAATAGCGCAGCGATCGCTCCAGGCTCGCCACGGAGAGTGAAACCTTACCTACCGTTACACGCGGATCCAGTACGTGTGCCATACCCTGCTATACTCCTCCTCACCCTGTGTGAGGCTGTTGAACGCCGCAATAGTTTGATGTGAAATAAGTTTATCTGAAATGATTTTCTGCCGCCAGTTTTCTTACGCCACTCTGACAATCCGCGTAGACAAAAGTCCTGTCGGGTTGTGATGGCTGGAGTTTGCACTATATAATTCATAATAATTATGCTCCGGCGCGCTTCCGAGTGCGTGTATACCTGGAACAGGACTGAATCCATCCGCCCATGACCAGCACCGCCATGCGGCGTTACGCAGCCGAAATCTACCGCATCCAGCAGGATGAAGAATACGCCAGCCTGACCAGCCTCTCCGAGCACATGGACGTGTCGCTGCAGGCCGCCTCGCGCATGATCCGCCGCATGAAGGACGGCGGCATGCTGGAGCATGAGCCCTACAAGGGTGTGCAACTGACACCCGCCGGGGAGCGCCTGGCGATGCCTGCCCTGCGCCGCCACCGCCTCTCGGAGCTGTACCTTGTGCGGCAGATGGGCTTCGACTGGGCGGATGTGCATGCGCTCGTCGATGACTTTGAGCGGGGCGTCAACGAGCTGATCGAAGACCGCATGGACGCGATCCTTGACCACCCCACGCGCTGCCCGCACGGCGAGCCGATCCCGGATAAGCAGGGGGTGATGCCGCCCGTCAGC
>JADZAD010000299.1 GCA_020852775.1 Anaerolineae bacterium | reverse complement strand
CCCGGCGTAGTGAAGACGATTTCCTGCTCCATGGTCATCGGGTCAAACCCGGTCTTTTCGAGGAAGTCCTTATACTCGGCCTTGATGATCACTTCCTCGATGTCCGCATCCGCGCTCAGGCCAACCGGTGTGATGAACTCCCATACATGTGCCTGAATCGTCTTTTCACGGCTCTGGCGGGCGATGGAAACCCGGTGGTTGCCGTCCAGCACGAAATATGCGTCGCCCACCTGGTAGACGTCAATCGGCGGGAAACCCTGCTCGACCCCCGCCACGCTGACACGCGTCCAGCGGTCACGCATGGTCTCATTGCGTGGCAGAAACGTCTGCGTGAAGTCCTTGTAGCGGCCCACGCTGCCCCGTATCCGGTCGATCTCGATATCCTGCAGACCGCGGTAGTTCCGCTGGGTCAGGCGCAGGCTGCGCTGGACCTCGTCAAACGACAGCAGCCCCTTCTGGGCAAAGCCGAACAATCCAAGTACATCTTCGAATGCCGCGGCTTTACGTGCCTTGTCCCACTCACGCAGGGCTTCCTGTTTCGCCAGATCGCTGTATCGCATGATCGGCTCTCCTTACTCATCCTCAGACAACTCAGCAGAAAAGTAACCGATTACCGTTAAGATTCAACCCCGAAAAACACAGGACGCCTTACCCGCATCGTAGCGCAGGCAGGCGTCCCAGGCCTGTAGAACCTACGACTGAAGCGAAACGACTACTTCACATCTCCGGTGATGAATGCCTCGGTCTTCTCCCGGGCGATATCATCCGGGTACTGCTCCGGCGGCGATTTCATGAAGTAGCTGGCCGGGCCCAGCACCGCGCCGGACATGCCGCGGTCGAGCGCCAGCTTGGCGCAGCGCACCGCGTCGATGGTCACACCAGCGGAGTTCGGGCTGTCCCACACTTCAAGCTTGAGCTCCAGGTTGAGCGGGACATCCCCGAAGGAGCGCCCCTCGATACGAATGTGCGCCCACTTGCGGTCGGTCAGCCACGGGACGTAGTCACTCGGACCGATGTAGACGTTCTGCGGGTCGATCTCCTCGTCGATCAGCGAGATCACGGCGTTGGTCTTACTGATCTTCTTGCTCTCCAGCCGCTCGCGCTCCAGCATGTTATAGAAGTCCATGTTGCCGCCGACGTTGAGCTGGCTCGTCCGCTCGATGCGGACGCCACGATCGCGGAACAGGGAGGTCAGTACGCGATGCACGATGGTCGCGCCAACCTGGCTCTTGATGTCATCCCCGATCACCGGCAGGCCGCGCTCCTCGAAGCGCTTGCGCCAGTACATCTCACGGGCAATGAAGACCGGGATGCAGTTCACAAAAGCACAGCCCGCGTTCAGAATCTGCTCGACATACCACTTGGTAGCCTGCTCGCTGCCCACGGGCAGAAAGTTAATCACCACGTCGGTCTTCGTATCCTTGAGGATCTGGACGATATCTGCCGTGGAGCCGGGAGCCTTGGTGATCTTCTCCTTGAGGTACTTGCCCAGCCCGTCATGTGTCATGCCGCGCTGCACCGGCACACCCAGGTTCGGCACATCCGCAAACTTGACAGTATTGTTCTGGCCGGAAAAGATCGCCTGTGACAGGTCTTTGCCGACCTTCTCCACGTCAATGTCAAAGGCGGCACTGAACTCGATGTCCCGCACATGATACCCGCCGAGGTTGACATGCATCAGGCCAGGGATGTCGTCCTTTTCATCAGCATTCTGATAGTAATGGACACCCTGTACCAGAGATGACGCGCAGTTGCCTACCCCAATAATGGCGACGCGTACTTTGCCCACAAGGCCCTTCCTTTTCTAGTAGAAACAGCCCGCGCTGGTTCGTTGTTGTAGCGGGCGCTTAATAGACGGGTAATACTATCTGGCAATAATGGCAGCAGTCTGCAGGCTGGTTCGCGCCTGAACAGCAGCAATTATAACGGGTTCCGCTGGATAAAGCATTTACCGATACCCATCGCACCGCAAACCCGGTGAGCGTGTTTTTACCCACAGGGTAAGGGTGGCATCCAGTATACAGACAGACACCGGTGGATTGCCTGTGGCAGGCAGCCTGTCGGCATGTGCGTGATTTACTCATCCCAGCATAAGGACATATCCTATGGCAGCCACCAGCACAAGCGCGCATTTTGCCTCCATTGATCCGAAGGAATACAAGCGGCGTGTACGCGCCTGGACGCTCTACGACTGGGCGAATTCCGCGTTTGCTACCACCATTCTCGCAGCGGTGCTGCCGGTGTATTTCAGTAGCGTCGCCGGCTCGACCCTGCCGACCGAAGCAATTGCCAGTGGCTACTGGAGCCTCGGCCTGACGATCTCGCTGCTGATTGTCGCTATCCTGTCGCCTGTTCTGGGAACCGTCTCTGACGTCATGCGCGGCAAGAAGGCCTTTCTCGCGCTGTTCGTCGGTATCGGCGTACTGGGGACGGCGCTGCTCGTGCTGGTCGGCACCGGGGACTGGATCATGGCTTCCGCCTTCGCCATTCTCGGACGCATCGGCTTCAATGGCTCGATCACGTTCTACGACGCGCTACTGCCGCACGTTGCCCGCGAGGAAGACCAGGACCGCGTCTCTGCACTGGGCTATGCGATCGGCTATCTCGGCGGCGGTTTGCTGCTGGCCATCAACGTTGCCATGATCCAGGTCTGGGGTTTTGAGATCGGTGCACGAATGTCGTTCGTCAGCGTAGCGGTGTGGTGGCTGGCCTTCTCCATCCCGCTCTTCCTGCGTGTGCCGGAGCCCCCCGCCGCGACGGCGCATACCACGGGGCGTGCTGTCTTCACGGAGACAACCGCCCGCCTGGGCCACACGCTCAGGGAGATCAGCCATTATCGTGAGCTGATGCGCTTCCTGATTGCCTTCCTGATCTACAACGACGGTATCGGCACCATCATCGGTGTTGCCGCGATCTATGCCACCGAACTCGGTTTCGGGGCGTTGGAGACGATCCTCGTGCTCCTGCTGGTGCAGTTCGTTGGCATCCCCTTCAGCCTGGTCTTTGGCCGCCTCCCCAACCCGGGGGCCAAGCACCGGCCCGCCTTCCTCGGCTTTATCCTCTTCCTGATCGTCGCGCTGCCATCGGTAGCGATTGCCGGGCGCTTCCTGCTCCCGCTCGATGTGAGCGGCGCTGCCCCGCTGCCTTACGAGACGACAGAGACAGCGCTCGGGCAGGGCACGTATATCGTCGCAGCGCAGGATCGGATCGGGCGTGAGGGCAACTGGGCTGACGAAGTCGTCGCCGGGGAACTGCTCAAGCCGACCGGGCTGCTCAGTTTCCT
>JADZAD010000298.1 GCA_020852775.1 Anaerolineae bacterium | reverse complement strand
GTGCCTTCAAGATGGGCCACTTCGTAACGCAGCCGGGATACATCCCACTGCTGCGCGACCACCGGGGCGTCAATCAGGCTGGTTTCAACAGCCAGCTTCGGGATGACGAGCTTCATCCCCTCAATAGAGGCTGTCTCCTCTGCCTGTACCGCAGTGGAGGCCTGCTGATCGACGGCGGGCCGGGCCAGCCAGTAGGCGTAGACGGCCCCGGCGACCAGCGCCAGAACCACACCGGCGCCCCCCAGCGAGAGAAGCCGTTTGCGGTGCACGTCCGCTTCGTAGACACTGTATCCGTAGCTCCGCCGGGAACGCCACATCTGCCCGGCGCGGATCAGCAGGATGACAGCCACACCGGCTGCGAGGCCGGCGATCAGTGCCAGTACCCGGCTATTCAGAAGGCTTGTTACCAGATTCGGCATCCGCCCAGTACCCAGTGAACCGCGTGTCTGACTGTTTGCCCCCGCCAGGATATCTCCGGCATGCGGGCATTATACCCTCAGTCAAAAAAACAGGGAACATGACTCCAATCAGGTTCCCTGCAGGCTTTCACTGATGTGAACCGTTTAGCGCGGTGGGCGCCGCCCACGGTCCCCGCGATAGCCGCCGCGGTCGCCGCCACGGTCGCCGCCGCCCCGGCGGTCACCACCGCCCCGGCGATCTCCGCCCCCACTCCGGCGCCCGCCTCCATCACGCTCACGGGCTTCCTCGACCGTCCAGCCTTCCAGCACGGCCTGGCGGCTCAGGCGGACCTTCCCGCCCGGCTCGATGTTAGTGACCATGACCATCAGTTCGTCACCCACCCGGACGACGTCGTTGATGTCCTGAACGTGCATCGTGTCGAGCTGGCTGATGTGCACCAGCCCGTCCTGGCCGGGCAGGATCTCCACGAACGCGCCGAATGGCTCCACGCGCACCACCTTGCCCGTGTAGATACGTCCCAGTTCGACCGACTCGGTCAGGGCGAGGATACGGGCGACAGCCTCATCTGCTGCAGGGCCGTTGACCGCGGCGATATAGATCGTGCCATCCTCCTCGATATCCACGCGGATGCCGAGTTCATCCTGCAGTCCACGGACGGTCTCACCGCCCTTACCGATGACCGCACCGATCTTCTCCGGGGAAATCTTGACGGTGACGATGCGCGGCGCATACGGGCTGAGCTGTGGGCGCGGCGCAGGCAGCGCCTGGGAGATCACGTCGAGGATCTGCAGCCGGGCGACACGCGCCTGGTCAAGCGCCTGCATCATGATATCGGACGACAGTCCCTTGATCTTGATGTCCATCTGCAGCGCGGTGATACCGCGGGCTGTACCGGCGACCTTGAAGTCCATATCTCCGAAGTGGTCTTCAAGGCCCTGAATGTCGGTCAGGATGGCGTACTTGTCATCGTCAGTGATCAGGCCCATGGCGATGCCCGCCACCGGAGCTTTGATCGGCACGCCTGCGTCCATCAGTGAGAGGGTGCTGCCACAGACCGAGGCCATCGAGGTCGAGCCGTTGGAGGACATCACTTCGCTGACGACCCGCACGGTGTAGGGGAATTCTTCCTTCTCAGGAAGGACGGGCAGCAGGGCGTTCTCTGCGAGTGCCCCGTGGCCGATCTCGCGGCGCTTCGGGCCGCGCAGCATCGAGGTTTCCCCGGTGCTGTAAGGGGGGAAGTTGTAGTGATGCAGGTAACGCTTTTCCCTGGTCGGCTCAAGGCCGTCCATTTCCTGTGCGTCCCGTGGGGTGCCGAGGGTAACGATGCTCAGAACCTGCGTTTCACCGCGCTGGAAAAGGCCGGTACCGTGCGCCCGCGGGACCAGCCCCGTGGTGGCGAACAGCGGGCGGATCTGGGTGGTCGTGCGGCCATCCGGGCGCACACCCTCGTGGATGATCTGCTGGCGGATCTGGCTCTTGATCACGTCATCAAAGACCTTATGCACGGTAGCCATATCGACGGCTTCCGCTTCCTCGTCCTCCGGTGTGTACTCGGCGACGATCTGCTGGCGGAGGTCTTCGAGGCTGGCGTTGCGCTCATCCTTGTCGAAGTGCTTGTGCAGAATCTCGCGCACCCGCTCGGTGACGCGCTCGGTGACTTCCTCACGGAACGCCATGTCATAGACGGGCGGGATGAACTCGGTTTTGGGTTTGCCGATGGCCTTCTGCATCTCCAACTGGAGCGCAATGATCGGCTGGATCGCCTGGTGCCCGACCTTGAGCGCCTCGACCATCGTGGCCTCATCAACCTCTTCCGCACCGCATTCGACCATCAGGATCGCATCGGCAGTGCCTGCAAGGCGCAGATTCAGCGTGGAGTCGGCCATCTGGGGGTGGGTCGGGTTGATCACGAACTTACCGTCGATCAGGCCCACGCGCACCGCGCCGACAGGCCCTTCCCATGGGATATTGGAGATCATCAATGCAGCACTGGCCGCTTTGACCGCGAGAATGTCTATCTGGTGCTCACCGTCATGCGCGAGCGAACTGATAACGACCTGCACTTCGTTCCGCATCTCCTTGTTGAACAGCGGACGAAGCGGTCGGTCGGTCAGGCGTGCGATGAGGATTGCCTGCTCGGTGGGGCGGCCCTCCCGCCGGAACCAGTTGCCGGGGAGACGCCCGGCGGCATAGAGCTTCTCTTCGTAATCGACGCTCAGTGGGAAGAAATCGATGTCGCGGGTGGTGCGCGCCATCGTGGCGGTGGCGAATACCATCGTGTCGCCGTCGCGGAGTGTCACCGCGCCGCCCGCCTGCTGCGCGAGCAGGCCGGTTTCAAAGACAACCTCACGGTTGCCCAGAAACGCTTTGAACAGATGTGATTGATTCATGGTGGTCCTTGTCCCCTCCAGGGGATGATTCTCTCGCCGGAGGTCAGGAACTGGAAACTGCGGTCAAAGCGAGCCGCCTCGACCGTACTTTCCAATGCCTGCACCTCCGGGGGATGCGCCACCGGTTCGCCGGGCGCATCGTGTCGATGGTGTGGCTCGCTGACCGGGGAGCCTGCCGGAAAAAGTACGAGTAGAGGCGCCAGTCTGAACGCGCACTCTACTCGTTGAACCCTGTTTGTCGACCGGGAAATCCCACCTTGCTACCAATGGTGAAGGCAGTCATGCGTGGGAGATACCTTTGCTGTGCCGTTTAATCAGTGCAGCCTCAGCGACGGCGACTAGCGGCGCAGCCCCAGCGCCTGAATCAGGCTGTGATACTCGGCGGGGTTATTGGCGCGCAGATACGCCAGCAGGCGGCGGCGCTGGCCAACGAGCTTGAGCAGGCCACGGCGCGAGTGGTTATCCTTCTTGTGCAGCTTGAGATGGCCACTGAGTTGATTGATGCGCTTGGTGAGCATCGCCACCTGCACCTGGGCGGAGCCTGTGTCCGTGTCGTGGAGTTTGTGCGCGCCGATAACTGCGGCTTTTTCTTCCTGAGTAAGTGCCATTTATTCTGTTCTCCTCCACCGCAGAGCGGGGTATGTAGTCGCCACGCGGGCCGGAGGTTGGCCCGCTGGTCATCAGGTTAACCACAGGAGTATAACCCGCGCCCCGCAGTGTCGCAAACAACGCCCTGCGCGCACGGGTCAGAGGCGGTGCCGATCCCGCAGAGATAGTGGTAAAATACGCGTTTGACAAGCACACAACAATACCAGACCATTCTGTCGGTGCGTTCGCTGAAGGAGGAAACAACCGTACCTATGCCAGATGTGCTGCTTCCGGGCCGGATCATTGAAATCCTGTATCTTGCTGAACTTGTTGAAGAAGAAGACTATGACCCGCTGACCAGCTTCGGGCCGCGGGTCTTTGAATGGATCACAGCGGGGAATGACAGCGGCCTTTCGCAGGTTCAGCGCGGTGAGACGCTGCGGAGAGCCGAGGAGCTGGGCTTCCTCGTGCGTGAGGATGGCGGCCTCGACCTGACCGATGCCGGGGCGGAGTACGCCCGATCCAGCCTGAACGCTGCGCGCCTGCTGCATTAGGAAGGCGTATGATGTTATGCCCCCCTCTGTGCATACTGTATAATCGATCCTGATCGGCAATCCGCAGCACAAAGGGGGGCGACGATGTCAGATCCCGATTCTGAACAGAAGCGGGCGCATGAGGAGACGTTCATCCTCTCGTCCCAGGACAACCCGGTTGCGATGATCTTCAACCGGTTCACCGCCCACTATACGCCGTTTGGCTTTCATACCGTCGATGAGGAAGTTATTTACCATGCGCTCCCCTACAGGCCGGAGCCGGGTGATACGCTGCTGCTGGCGGCCCCGTGGCGCATCCTCCTCGAGCTATACTCCGGTGACCATCGCATGGTGCTGGGGCTTGACCTCTACAACGATATCGTGCTTGGCCGCGGTGAGAGCCGCCCGGGGCGGATCGTGCTCGATCTGGACCCTTACGGGGCAAAAGGGCTTGGTGTCTCACGGGAACATGTGATGTTGAGGCCAGCGACCAACAAGCTCTTCGCCATCGACCAGGGCAGCACGAACGGGACGCTGGTTAACGGAGTGCCTTCCGGGCGCGGGCTGGCGACGGCCCTCAAGGATGAAGACCTGCTCAGTCTCGGCAATCTTGTCCTGATGCTGCATGTCGTCACCAGGCCGGAGTAGGGTGACATGCGTATCCCGGTCATCATTGATACCGACATGGCCAGCGACGACTGGATGGCGATCCTGTACCTGCTGGAGTCGCCTAATGCGGATGTGAAGGCCATCACGGTGACAGCCACGGGTGAGGCCCACGCCCGGCCCGGCACTCTCAATGCGCTGCGCCTGCTGGAACTCACTGGCAAGCGCGAGGCCGTCGTCGCCTGCGGGCGCGAAACACCGCTGCGCGGGAGCCATTGCTGGCCGCTGATCGTCCGGGTGGTCATGGATGCGCGGCTGGGGCTTCGCCTGCCGCGTACCAGGCTCAGGCCCGCAGCACGGACGGCTGTCGCCACGCTGATCGACCTGCTGCGCGGGAGCTCTGAGCCGCTGACCATCCTCGCGCTGGGCCCGCTGACGAACATCGCTGAGGCGATTCTGGAGGCCCCGGACATCGCCGGGCGAATCGCTTCAATTGTGCTGATGGGTGGGGCGGTGGACGTCCCGGGTAATATCGCGGTCTCCGGCTTCAGGGGGATCGATAATGATGTCGCCGAATGGAACATCTACTGCGATCCGTATGCTGCGGGTGTCGTGTTCCGTTCAGGCGTTCCGCTGACGCTCGCACCGCTCGATGTGACCAACACCGTCCCGCTGACACGCGACTTCCTTGAGCGGGCGCGTGCTTACCGCGCCACCCCCGCCGCTGATTTCGTGGTGCGGCTGCTTGGCAGGCTGTCCCCGCTGATCAACCGGCACGACTACTACTTCTGGGATCCGCTGGCGGCGGTTCTGGTCACGCATCCTGGCATTGGCAGCTACACGGAGCGTATGCTCCGCGTGGTCGAGGAGGAAGGGCCACAGAGCGGGCGGACACTGGCGGCGGAGGATGGCAGCCCGGTGCGCGTCTGCACCGCGATCGATACCGCGCGTTTTGAGGCGATCCTTCTGAACACACTCAACCGGAGTGAAGTGCCTGCGCCGTGAAGCCCTGCCAGGGCTCTGCCCAGTAATATTTGACAGTCAGTATGATTGCCAGTACTATTGTCCTAATTCACCCACAGCAATCATGGGGATAGCGTTCATGAACGCCCGACTGATTGAAAGCAAGGACAAGTGCAAGCAGACGCTCACCCGGTGAGGTGAGTGGTCAGATTGTGCTTTCCTGTGGGGCGGCCCTGAGCGGGGCAAATAGGGCAGGATAAGAACAGCGGGCCACTCGATCGAGTGGCCTGTTTTTTCAGGTGACTATGAGGGCAAGATGACAGTCCGCTGCAACGACATCAAGAAGGCTAAGAAGCAGTGCTCCGACTGGCGGCGAGTAGCCCGGTAGCCTTGTTGATGTTGCTGAAGCAACAAAGCGCCCTCCGGTCAGCCGCCGCGAGGGCGCTCTTTATATGGTGGCGTTGCGCCATCATCAGCCAATAGAGGAGAAGGCATCATGGCAGCAGAGTCGGTTACCTGTCCGGAGTGCGGCGCGGAACTGAGCTTCCCAGCGAAGGTGATGATCGGGGAGATCGTCCCGTGCCTGGAATGCGGTGTTGAACTTGAGGTGACCGGGATAGACCCGCTTGCGGTTGACCTGGCGCCGATGGAGATGGAAGACTGGGGCGAGTGATGCGGATCGGAGTCCTGTGCAGCCGGGTTAGAGTCGAAGAGAAACTGCTGTTCGCGTCCTTCGAGGCCCTGGGGATTGCCCCGGAGCGCCTTGACGAACGGGAGATCGCGGCGCGGCTGGGCGAGTTCCACCCGGAGCTGGACGTGCTGCTGGAGCGCAGCGTGAGCACCAGCGCCGGGCTGGTCGCGGCCCAGCTATTCGAGGCCGCGGGGGTGCCGGTAGTCAACAGCTACCACACCTCCAGCGTGTGCGCCGACAAGATTCAGACCTCGATCGCGTTGGCGGCTAATAACATCCCACAGCCAAGCACCGAGATCGCCCTGAGCGAGGAAGCGGCGCTGCACGCGGTCGAGCGCCTCGGCTATCCCGCGGTGCTCAAGCCGCCGGTAGGGTCGTGGGGGCGGCTGCTGGCCCGTGTCAACGACCGGGATGCCGCCGAGGCGATCATCGAGCACAAGGAAGTGTTGGGTGGCGTCGGGCACAACATCTACTATGTGCAGGAGTACATCACCAAGCCTGGGCGCGACATCCGTGCCTTCGTGATCGGCACGGAGACGATCTGTGCGATTTACCGGTCTTCCGCCCACTGGGTGACGAATACCGCGCGCGGTGGGGCTGCCTCGAACTGCCCGGTGACCTCAGAGATCGCCGATCTGTGCGGTCGCGCGGCGCTGGCCGTCAGCGGAGGGCGTGGCGGTGTGCTGGCTATCGACCTGCTGGAAGACCCGGAGCGAGGCTTCCTGGTTAACGAGGTCAACCACACGATGGAATTCCGTAACAGCATCGACACGACCGGGGTTAACATTCCGGAGCATATCATCCGCTTCACTATTGCACAGGCGAAGGGGGCCGCATGAGCGAAGAGCGTCTCACCGTGGGCATCGCGGGCGCATCCGGCTACACCGGGGGCGAACTGCTGCGCCTGCTGCTGGGCCACCCACAGGTGGAGGTGACGCAGGTCACCGCCAATCGCAGCGTGGGCAAATTCGTGCACCAGGTGCACCCACATCTGCGCGGGCGCTCCGCCCTGCGCTTCATCGACTCCGGCTCGCTCGAGCCGTGCGACGTGCTGTTCCTGGCGCTGCCGCATGGAGAAGCCCAGACACAGATCGAACGCTACGCCGGGCTGGCCGGGCGGATCATCGACTTGAGTGCCGATTTCCGCCTGAGTGACCCCGAACGCTACGCGGCGGCCTACGGGCAGGCACATCTCGCCCCTGACTGGCTACCGCGTTTCGTTTATGGGCTGCCGGAGATCAACCGCGAAGCGCTGCGAGGGGCCCGCTACGCGAGTGGCGTTGGCTGCAACGCGACAGCGACCACGCTGGCGATGCGCGCCGCGGTGCTGGCGGGCTACCTGAAAGCCGATCAGCCGATTATCTCTGATGTGAAGGTGGGCAGCAGCGAGGCGGGCAACTCCCCGAGTGAATCCAGCCACCACCCGGCGCGATCCGGGGTGGTGCGCCCGTTCAGCCTCGTTGGCCACCGGCACGAGTCTGAAGTGAAGCAGGCCTTTGCCGCTGACGGCCCATTCGATATCCGTCTCTCGGTGACGAGTGTCGAGATGGTGCGCGGAGCGGCGGCGGCGGTGCATGTTACCCTGCCTGCCGGGCTGGATGACAGGGATATCTGGAAGGCCTACCGGAGTGCGTGGTCTGGTGAGCCGTTTGTACGGATCGTGCATGACAAGGTCAGCCTGCACCGGCACCCGGAGCCGCGCCTGCTGGCCGGGACGAACCACGCCGACGTCGGATGGGACTACGACCCCGCCACCGGACGGGCTGTGCTGCTCTGTGCGCTGGATAACCTTGGCAAAGGAGCCTCCGGCACGGCGGTGCAGTGCCTCAACCTGATGTGCGGCTTCGAGGAGACCACCGCGCTGACCTTCGGAGGGATGTACCCATGACGAACGTCCTGAAACTGGGTGGGGGCAAAGGCGTCGAGCATGGCGCGCCCCTGCGGAACCTCGCGGAACGGGTCTCCGGTGGGGAGCGCTGGGTGCTGGTACATGGCGCGAGCGACAGCGCGAATACCCTCGGTGAACAGCTCGGCCACCCGCCGCAGCTGATCACCAGCCCGGGCGGGCATGTCAGCCGCTACAACGACGCCCGCACGATCGATATCTACGCGATGGCGACCGCCGCGGTCAACCAGGCGCTGGTGGCGGAACTGTGTGGGTACGGCACGAAGGCAGTCGGGCTGGGTGGCCCCGCGATCGTGCGGGCGGAGCGCAAGGCCGCGATCCGCGCGATCCGCGACGGGCGGCAGGTGGTGATCCGTGACGACTACTCCGGGAAGATCAGCGGGGTAGACGCCGCCCTGCTGAACGCGCTGCTCGACGCAGGGTTCATGCCCGTGGTCGCGCCGCTGGCGCTGGGGGCTGAGGGTGAGCGCCTCAACGTCGATGGCGACCTGGTCGCGGCGACGATTGCGAAGGCGCTAGGGGCGGAGTCGCTTGTGATTTTGAGCAACGTGCCCGGCCTGCTGCGTGACGTGAGCGACCCGGCCTCGCTGATCGGCGGGTTCGGGTTGGGGCAGGTGCCCGCCTACGAGAGCGTTGCGGGCGGGCGCATGAAGAAGAAACTGCTCGCCGCACAGGAGGCCGCCGTCGGGCGCTTCATCATGGCGGACTCACGCATAGAGCGTCCGCTGGATGCGGCTCTCGCCGGGGGTGGGACGCACATTACGCGTTAGGTTGTGCCGGGGCAGCCCGGTAAGAAAGAGGATGGGCTTATGCTGGACGTTACCACCATGGACCTGCTCGCGCTCGAAAAAGAACACAGCAGCGGTACCTATATCAAGCGGGAGATCCAGATCGTCCGGGGTGAAGGGGCGCGCCTGTGGGACGCGGACGGCCACGAGTATATCGACTGCGTTGGTGGGCAGGGGGCGGCCAACCTCGGCCATTCCCATCCGGCGGTCGTCTCCGCGATCCAGCAGCAGGCCGCGACGCTGATGAGCTGCCCGGAGTTCTTTCATAACCCGGTACGGGCCCGCTACCAGGCCGCGCTGTGCGAGGCGGCGGGGATGCCCCGGGTGTACCTGTGCAACTCCGGCGCGGAAGCGATTGAATCCGCGATCAAGCTGGCGCGTGTGGCTACCGGGCGCACTGGCATAGTAGCCGCGATGCGCGGGTTTCATGGCCGTACCATGGGCGCTCTCAGCGCGACATGGAACAAGGCCTACCGCGAGCCTTTCGAGCCGCTCGTGCCGGGGATGTCGCATGTGCCTTTCAACAACATTGACCGGCTGGCGGAGGCGATCACCGACCAGACCGCCGCGATGATCATTGAGCCGGTGCAGGGAGAGGGCGGTGTCCACCCAGCGGAACCGGGCTATCTCAAAGCGGCTGAACGTCTGTGCCATGAACGCGGGGCGCTGCTGATCCTTGATGAGATTCAGACTGGCTTCGGGCGAACGGGGTATTTCTTCGGACACGAGTACGACGATGTGCAGCCTGACCTGATCGCGCTGGCGAAGAGCATCGGCGGGGGCGTCCCGATGGGGGCGGTGCTCATGGGTGAGCGAGTCGGCGCGCTGCCGCCTGCCAGCCACGGCAGCACCTTCGGTGGGAACCCGCTGGCCTGCGCCGCCGGGCTGGCCGTGTTGGACGTGCTCTGCCACTCCGACCTGATCGAGCGCGCCCGGACACGCGGAGAGGCCGTTATGGCCCACCTGCGGGAGAACCTGCCAGCGGAGGCGATCCGCGAGGTGCGCGGACGGGGCCTGCTGATCGGGATCGAACTGAAGGACAAGGTCGCGCCCGTACTGCGGGCGCTGCAAGCACGCGGGGTGCTGGCGCTCCCCGCCGGGTTGACGGTGTTACGCCTGCTGCCGCCGCTCGTCATTTCAGATGAGGATTTGTGGCAGGCGATCACGATCGTTGAGGAGACCATCAGCCATGCCATTTGAAGATTTCCATGTCATAGAAAGTACCCTGCGCGAGGGAGAACAGTTCAGCACCGCGACGTTTTCCACGCCGCAGAAGATCGAGATCGCCGGGCTGCTGGACGACTTCGGCGTCGAGTTCATCGAGATGACCTCCCCGCTGGCCTCGCCGCAAAGTGAAGCGGACATCCGCCAGATCGTCGGCCTGGGCCTGAAGTCGAAGATCCTGACGCACATCCGCTGCAACAAGCAGGATGCGCTGCGGGCGCTGGATACCGGCGTGGATGGCATCGATATCGTCATCGGCACCTCACAGCAGTTGATGGAGCACTCACACGGGAAGAGCATCCGCCAGATCATCGACCTTGCGCTGGAAGTGCTGTCCTTCGTGCGTGAGCAGGCGCCGGGAATCATCCTGCGCTTCAGCACTGAGGATTCCTTCCGCAGCCGTGAGTCTGACCTGCTGCGGGTATACCTGGCCATCGCCGAGGCGAAGCTCGTCAACCGCTTTGGCGTCGCGGACACGGTCGGCGTGGCAACGCCGCTGCAGGTCTATAACATGGTGCACCAGATCGTGCGCCTGACGGGGACAGACGTCGAGTTCCACGGGCACAACGACAGCGGCTGTGCGGTCGCCAACGCGACCGCTGCGCTCGAAGGGGGCGCGACGCATATCGACACCACCGTGCTTGGCATCGGTGAGCGCAACGGCATCACCCCGCTGGGGGCGCTGGTAGCGCGCCTGTACACACTCAACCGCGACTACGTGCAGAAATACAACCTCACGCTACTCCCGGAGATCGACCAGCTAATCGCGGACCTGTGCGGAATAACCATCCCGTTCAACAACTGCATCACCGGCAAGAGCGCGTTCGTCCACAAGGCGGGCATCCATGCCAAGGCGGTGCTGGCGAACCCTGACACTTACGAGATCATCCGGCCTGAGGACTTCGGGCTGACCCGTGAGGTGACGATCGGGCACCGGCTGACCGGCTGGAACGCGATCCGTGACCGCGCACGCAAGCTCGGGCTTGACCTGCCGGACGAAGTGATCCGCGCCATCACCGAGGACGTGAAGCGTCGCGCCGACGCCCGCCCGCTCGAACTGCACGAGATCGACGCGATGCTGCACGAGAACGCCGAACAGTCGAAGTAGACGTACCGCCAGAGGACGAAAGGCCGATCCATGACCGCTTCAGAGCACGGTTACACCTTCGTGGAGAAGGCACTCGCCCGCGCCGCGGGCAAGCGCTCCGCGCGTGCCGGGGATATCCTTGACATTACGCCCGACCTGGTCTTCAGCCACGACAATTCGGCGGCGATCGCGCGGCTGTTCCGTGAGATCGGGGCGCCGGGCATCCGCTACCCGGAACGAGTCGCCATCACCCTCGACCACGCTGCCCCCGCGCCTACCACACTCCATGCACAAAACCACGCGGAGATCCGCCAGTGGGTAAAGGAGCAGGGCATCCGGCACTTCTTTGAGGTCGGGCGCGGCATCTGCCACCAGGTGATCAGCGAGGAAGCCCTGATCCTGCCCGGGGAGTCGATCCTTGGGGCGGACAGCCACAGTACGCATTACGGCTGGATGGGCGCATTCGGTGCGGGCGTTGGGCGCAGTGAGATGGCAGCGCTGTGGGCGACGGGGGAGCTGTGGGTGCGTGTGCCGGAGTCGATGCGCGTGACGCTCAATGGGCGGCTGCGCCCCGGTGTGACGATTAAGGATGTCTCGCTTAAAGTGGTGGGTGACAACGGCGTTGAAGGTGGGCTGTACCGCTCGATTGAGTTCACGGGCGATCTGCTGCC
Organism: Anaerolineae bacterium; assembly: GCA_020852775.1. GTDB lineage: Bacteria > Chloroflexota > Anaerolineae > Aggregatilineales > UBA3940 > JADZAD01. The sequence goes on along the minus strand of JADZAD010000298.1, from coordinate 1,777 downwards.
AGCCCTCTCGCTGGATGACCGCCCGGTGCTGCCCAACGTCATGGCGGAGTTCGGCGCGAAGAATGCCTACATGCCGCCGGACCAGGTGGTTTTCGATGCGCTGGAGGCGAAGCGTACCCGGGATTATACCCCGCTTTACCCGGACGCGGACGCGCGCTATGAGGTTGAGTACACGCTGGATGTGAGCGTGATGGAGCCGCAGATCGCGCTGCCCGGCAGCCCGGACAACGTCGTGACGATCTCAGATGCCGCCGGACAGCCTGTCGAACAAGCCTTCCTGGGGACATGCACAAACGGGCGGCTTGAAGACCTCGAAGCGGCGGCGCAGGTGCTCAAGGGGCGGAAGGTTGCTATCCGGATGATCGTGATCCCGGCGAGCGCCGAGGTGCTCATGGAGGGGATGAAGCGTGGCTATATCCAGACGCTGGTTGAGGCCGGGGCGACGGTTAACACGCCGGGCTGTGGCCCGTGTATGGGCAACCACATGGGCATCCCTGCGCCGAACGAATCCACAATCAGCAGCGCGAACCGCAACTTCCGGGGCCGCATGGGGACACCGGAAGCGCCGATCTACCTCGCCAGCCCGTATGTGGTCGCCGCCAGCGCGATTCGCGGCGTGATCACTGACCCGCGTGAGTTCCTGTAAGGAGAGGCCAGCAATGCCTGAAACACACCGTGTCTGGGTCTACGGGGACAACGTCAACACGGACGTGATCTTCCCCGGCAAGTACACCTACACGCTCAAGACACCGGAAGACATCGCGGCGCATGCGCTCGAAGACCTCGACCCGGCATTCGTCGGCGCGGCCCGGCCCGGTGACGTGATCGTGGCGGGGCGCAACTGGGGCTGTGGCAGCAGCCGCGAGCAGGCGGTTACCTGTCTGAAGCTCGTCGGGGTGCCGCTCATTGTGGCAGCCTCGTTCAGCCGTATCTACTACCGCAATTGCATCAACCAGGGTGTTCTGCCGGTCGTGCTGCCCGGGCTGGCGGAGGCCGTCCGGACCGGCGATAGCATCACGGTTGACCGCGAGCAGGGGGTGATCTATGCCGGGGACAGAACATTTGAGATGCCGGCGCTCTCGCCGTCCGTGCAGGCGATCATCGACGCCGGTGGCCTGATCCCGATGCTTAAAGTGCGCTTCCAGGCGCAGGCTGGATCATGACCGCGCCTGACGCCTCACCCGTCCGTGTCTCGACTACCCTGCAGGTGACGGCGGCGCTGGCGCTGGGCATCCCCGCGATGGCGTCCGCCGCGATCCTGATCCGGCTGGCACAGGGGGCGGGTGTTCCCTCGATGGTGATCGCAGCGGGGCGGCTGGTGCTCTCCGCGCTGCTGCTGACACCGCTGGCCTACCGGGCGTCGCTCGCGCCGATCCGGAGCCTGAGGCCGCGCACAGTCTGGCTGGGGGTCGCCTCTGGCCGGCTCCTCGCTCTGCACTTCACCCTGTGGATTGGAGCCCTGGAGTACGTCTCGGTGATCATCGGTGTGATGCTGATCAACTCCAGCCCGGTGTGGGTGGCATTGTTCGAGGCTGTCCTGCTGCGCGCCTGGCCAAAGCCGCTGGTGCTGGCCGGGATCGTGCTGGTGCTGGCGAGCAGCGCCCTGATGGCGCTGACGGCTGCTCCGGGTACCGGCCTGGGTTCAAATCCGCTGCTGGGCGGAGCGCTGGCCGCGGTAGGCGCGGTCGCGGCGGCGGCCTACCTGATCATCGGGCGCTGGGTAAAGGACGACCTGCCACTGATGTCTTACCTGTGGTTGGCGTATGGCTGCTCGGCG
>JADZAD010000297.1 GCA_020852775.1 Anaerolineae bacterium | reverse complement strand
TGGCTACGCTTTACCAGATCGCCCGGCAGAACCGCAGAGTACAGTAGAAAACAAATGAGGCGGGGATACCGCCTCGCGTGGGGAATGTTTCGGACTGACAACCGGCAGAACACGCGCTTTCACAGCGCACAGCAGGGCTCCGTTAGATTTTCGCATCCTTGGACATCGTCCGCAGGCAGCGGGAGCAGAGCTGAACGGGAACCAGCCGGCCATTCCGCATCACACGGGTTTTCTGGATGTTCGGCAGGAACTTACGGTTGGTCTTCTTCTGCGAGAAGCTGACATTATGTCCGAACTGCGGCTTCTTACCGCAGATTTCACAAGCAGCCATGAGCGTCTCTCACCTTGTTGCACTACTGGGTTAGCCTGATTGACAACAGCGAGAGGATACCGTAGGCCGAGGCATTTGACAAGAACCCATCGCTCCGCCCTACCCGGCAAGTGGAACTTCAATGGAGTTCAAGTTTGCCGAGCAGGTTTGCAGAGAGTAGTGTTTATAGTATCACCACTGGCTGCGCCGCCCGATCTGCTACCCGCGGCGGCTTATCTCAGCACGAGAAAGGATGAGGGGCGCCTGCTCTGAGAAGTTCCGGCGCCGGAGACCATGACCAACGAGACGCCAGCACCTAACGGGCACATCTTCATCTCTCCGCACGCGATCGCAACCATCGCCAGCCAGGCGCTGCTGCGCAGCTATGGTGTGGTAGGGATGGCCTCACGAAACGCGATCAATGAACTGGCCGCTACCCTCACCCGCGATCCGCACCACGGCGTTGAGGTAGCGTTCCGAAAAGGCCAGTTGGTCATTGATGTGTACGTGATCATCCAGCACGGCACGCGGGTCTCATCGGTAGCGGGCAGCATCATTAATGCTGTCCGTTACAACATTGAGAAGGCGGTCGGAATCCCGGTTACCCAGGTCAACGTGCACGTACAGGGCCTGCGCCTGCTTGAAGAAGAATTGTAATAACGTCGCCCTAACCGCTGCCCCGGTTCGGGTTTCGCAGCACCGTTGCCCCGTCAGACGGCGCAGTGTGCATCTTTGTGGAGAAGGTTATGACCCCGAGTGATTTGTCCCGGATTGACCCGGAAGTCCCCGTCATTCAGTGCAACGGCCTGGGCATGAAGCGGCTCTGGGAAGCCGGCCTCGCGTGGCTGGAAGCTAACTATGAGACGGTCAACGCGCTTAACGTCTTCCCGGTGCCTGATGGAGACACCGGCACCAACATGCTGCTGACCCTGCGGAGCGCATACAAGGAAGTCGCCAATTCGCAGGAGACACATGCCGGGCACCTCTCCCGGGCGGTTTACAACGGCGCGCTGATGGGCGCACGTGGTAACTCCGGTGTGATCCTGTCGCAACTCATCCGGGGTTTCGCCCGCGGGGTGCAGGATGATGCAGAAGTGGACGTATCCTCTTTTACAAAAGGGCTCCACGAAGCGGTACATACGGCCTACCAGGCCGTTCAGACACCAGTTGAAGGGACCATTCTCACGGTTGCACGTGAAGGCAGCGCTGAGGCGGCGCGGGTCAGCGAGGAGACAGCAGACCTGAGGTATCTCATCACCAGGCTGGTCGAAGAATGCCATCGCTCCGTCAAGCGCACGCCTGATCTGCTACCGGTACTCAAAGAGGCGGGGGTAGTAGACTCCGGCGGAACGGGGCTGCTGTACATCTTTGAGGGGATGCAGCGTATGCTCAACGGTCAGTCGCTCGAACTGAGCGCCGAATCAATGGCCGTCCGCAGCCTGCAGAGCGCCCTTACCCCGCAGGACGAGCTGGGCTATGGCTACGACGTACAGTTCCTGATCAAGGGCGCCAACCTTGACGTCAACCAGATACGCTCCGATATTGAGGCGATGGGTGAGAGCGGTGTGATTGTCGGGGACGAGAATCTCGTCAAGGTACACATCCATGTACACAACCCCGCCGTACCGATCCACTACGGTGTGGAGCGCGGCGTGCTGCTTGACGTGGTGGTTGAGAACATGCAGGAGCAGTACGAGGGGTTTGTCGATGAGCGCGGTGCTCCCGGCACATCCTTTGCTCCTGCGGATGATCCTGATGTAGCGCCGCCGACCATCACCGAAGACATGGCGGCAGTAATCACTGTCGCGCCAGGCAAAGGCTTCACGAACATCTTCTACAGCCTCGGCGCGGCACAGGTGATCGCGGGCGGCCAGACCATGAACCCAAGCACCCGCGACTTCATCGACGCAATCGAAGCACTTCCGACCAGCCGTGTAATTATCCTGCCAAACAACAGCAACATCTTCATGGCCGCCAACCAGGCTGCCAGCGCCGCTAACGGCAAAGACGTGCGGGTTATCCCGACCCGCACGATCCCACAGGGCATTTCTGCTCTGCTGGTGCTTGACCCATACGGCGAGATGGATGAGGTAACCGCTTCGATGCAGGACATGATCCAGTCGGTTGAGACCGGCGAGATCACTACCTCAGTCAGAAATACCACCTTCAATGGCCTTTCTGTCAGGGAAGGCCAGATTATCGGGCTGCACAATGACGTGATGTGCGTAGCTGGCGAAGAGCTCAAGGAGACGCTTCTCGATCTGCTTGAGAAGATGGGGGCGGATTCCCGTGAACTGATCACGCTCTACCGCGGCATGGATGTCTCTCGCGCGGAGGCTGACGCGATGGTGAAATCCGTGCAGGAAGCCTATCCGGAGCATGAAATTGAACTCCGCTACGGGGGCCAGCCGCACTACTTCTACGTCATTGGCGTTGAATAGCGGAGAGGCAGCGAGTGGGAACTGTTCAACTCGTTACGGACAGCACAGCCAGTTTTGATTCGCCACGCTTTGCCGAGGAACACGGGATAACCGTCCTGCCCATGCAGGTGCAGATCGGGGATAAACGATTCCGTAGCGGGATCGACATCGACAGCGAAGAAGTGCTGCATCAGATGCGACACAACAACGCTGCCCCGCGGGTGACAGCGCCATCAATTCAGGACTTTGAAGCGATCTACCGCGACCTGAACAGGACATCAGACTCAGTGTGCGTGATGCTGAGTTCTCAGCATCTGACCGAGGCTTACGCCAATGCGCAGAGTGCGCGTTCAAGCGTACTCGGGCGCTGTGAGATCGTCGTCGTGGATTCCCAGTCGGTTGGCATGGGTCTCGGCTTCCTGGTCGAGCAGGTCGTTGAGGCGGCGCAAAAGGATATGACATTCGAAGAAGTGGTCCGGTTTGCACGCAGCATCGTCCCGCGCCTGTACAGCGTCTTCTACGTCAGCGACCTCAGTTATATCCAGCGGGCTGGCCTGATCGGGCAATCACAGGCGATGCTTGGAACAATGCTGGGGATCAAGCCACTGGTGACGATAGAAGATGGTGCCATGATCACCATGGAGAAAGCGCGCACCCACACTCAGGCACTCGACAAACTGATGGAATTTGTCACGGAGTTCACCGACATTGACCGGCTGCGCCTGCTCAACAACACCCTGCGCCCGACCGACCATTCCCGCATGCTCTTCGACCGCCTGATGCTGGAATTCGGTACCGACGATTTCCCGCTCAGCCTGTATGAACCGCTCACTGCCTCCCTGCTCGGCCCTGACGCGCTCGGTATCGCCCTGCTCGAAGGGGCCAGCACCGAATAGGACACCCCACGCCTGCGTGCGGTACAATTCGCTCAAATGCGCTACACTTACGCTGTGGGCAGCTCCCGTCAGGGGAGAGGCCTTGCCCTGTTTACACGGCACTGCAAAGTAGCACCGAAAACCCTGCCTGCAAGTCTGCAAATACGCCGGTGGCCCATACGACACATGATTGCATCTGTTAAAACACTGCTCAAGATACTTGATCTCGAACGCCAGAAGGGGTATCAGAACAACGCCGTGATCGGCGGGTTCTCCCGCTTCTCATTCCACTGGGCGCGCGAGGCGCTGGCCCGGCCCGGCAGCGAGGAACAGAAGGCGGCGATCGAACAGATCGCCACGCACCTGCGCAGCTACGATTCCGCCACGAGCGAGGACCGCCCCGGTATCCTGCACACCATCGTGACGCTCGCCGGGCAGCGATTCAACCTCAACGAAGCCGCTCCGACAGTGCGTACCCGCCCTGCACAACAGGCTCCCCGCCCACGTCAGGGGCAAGACACCCGACAGCAGCGCCCCCAGCCGTTCCGTGGCCGCGGGGAAGAGACCACCGGTGACTATATCGAAATCCTTGATCAGGATACGTTCGAGGTGCTAGAGCCCGCGGAACAGCAACTACTCCCCGTGCGGGAACGGCGCGGATACGCCCGCCGCCCGGCGATCTACCCTGACGCGGCGGTGCTGCAGGAGCTCGATGCCCCGGTAAGCACCGCAAAGGGGGTCGGCGCGTCACGCGCGGAGCAGTTGAACCGCCTCGGCCTGAACACGATCCAGGATATGCTGCGATACTTTCCGCGACGGTACGAGGACTATACGCGGATGCGTATCGTCAAGGACCTGCGCCCGGGTGAGGTAGTCAGCGTTATCGGGCTGCTGGAGCGCATCCAGTCCGTATCAATGAAGAACGGCGGCAAGCGCGTTGAAGCCTATCTGGCAGACGAAAGTGGCTCTGTGCGTCTCAACTGGTTCAACCAGCCGTGGGTGGAAAAGCAACTCAGGCAGGGTAGCCCGGTTGTGGTAAGAGGCAAGACCGATCAGTTCCTCGGGCGCGTGGTCATCAATTCGCCGGACATCGAGGAGATCGAAAGTGACGCACTCGCCACTGGTCGGATTGTCCCGATTTATGGACTCACGAATGGCCTGACCAGCGGTGTGATGCGGAACATCATGAGCACCGTTGTCAATACATATGCCAGACACCTGCCGGATTACCTTCCGCTGGCGATACGCGAGCGTACAGATCTGATGGATTACGCGGACGCCGTCGCACAGGCGCACTTCCCCGACACCTCTGACGACATGGACTCTGCACAGATTCGCCTGGCCTTCGACGAGGTCTTTATCCGCCGTGTGGCCATGCTGCGCCGCCGCCGTGAGTGGCAGTCCGCCCCCGGAGAGGCGCTCACAGTCAGCAACGATTGGATCGAGACCTTCGAGCATACACTTGGCTTCACATTCACAGACGCCCAGCGAAAAGCGATCGATGAGATCCGCGCCGACATGAGCCGGAATGTACCGATGAATCGCCTGCTGCAGGGCGACGTGGGCAGCGGTAAGACCGCGGTGGCCGCAGTCTGCCTGGGGATCGCCGCCGCGAACGGCGTACAGGGCGTCCTGATGGCTCCGACCAGCATCCTCGCGGAGCAGCACTTCGCCAAAATACAGGCCCTGCTGGCCGCCAACCCACATACCGCTCATCTCCGTGTGGGGCTGCTGACCGGACATGTACCCCAGGCCGAGCGGCAAGAGGTCTACGATGGAGCTGCCAGCGGAGCGATCCACGTCCTCATCGGCACCCATGCCCTGATCCAGGAAGGCATCGCCTTTGCCAACCTGGGGGCAGTCGTCATTGACGAGCAGCACCGTTTCGGTGTTGAACAGCGCCACGCGCTGCGCGGCAAGGCCAACGGCGGAAACCCGCACCTGCTGGTGATGACCGCCACCCCGATTCCACGCACCCTGATGCTGACCATCCATTCCGATCTCGACCTAACCGTGCTCGACCAGCTCCCGCCCGGCCGCACTCCGGTACAGACGCGTGTCCTCCAGCCAAAGGAACGCGAACGTGCCTACGCCTTCATCAACGCTCAGATTGATAAGGGCCGGCAGGCATTTGTGATCTGTCCGCTGGTTGAGGACAGTGAGGACATTGATGCGCGTTCAGCCGTCAGCGAATACGAGCGTTTGCAGAAGACCGCCTTCCGCGGACGGCGGCTCGGCCTGTTACATGGGCGTATGAAGGCCGCCGAGAAGGACGCGGTGAGGGAGTCCTTCTACGCGGGTGAGCTGGATGTGCTGGTCAGCACGACCGTCATCGAGGTCGGGATCGATGTGCCGAACGCCAGCGTCATCATGGTTGAGAATGCGAACCGCTTTGGCCTGGCGCAGCTTCACCAACTGCGCGGACGGGTGGGGCGCGGTGAGCATGAAAGCACCTGCCTGCTGGTATCAGATCAGCCGTTTCTCGATGCCGACGATCGGCTGGCTGCGATGGAGCGCACCTCTGATGGGTTTGAACTGGCACGGGTGGATATGGACCTGCGCGGCCCCGGAGAGGCCCTGAGGACACTCCAGAGTGGTGGGGAGGCGTTCCAGTTCACCAGCAGAATCACGCCTCAATTGCTGGAGCAGGTTCAGCAGGAAGGGCAGTTGCTGTTCGAAAGCGACCCGCTCCTTGAGAAGGCAGAACATCTACAGCTCGCGGACCTGATCGCGGCGCTTCTTGAAGACGCCGAACACGCAGACATCAGTTAGATTCTGTTCACCTGTTGCGACAAGAAAGGTACCGGCCATTGTCAGACTCGAGCGAACGCCCTATCCGTAAGGCCATCTTTCCGGCCTCCCTTGATCCGATCCATCTCGGCCACTGTGACATCGCCCGGCGAGCTGCTGAGATTTTCGACGAGGTAATTGTAGGCGTTTATGACAAACCGGCGACCAAGTCACGTATGCTGTTCAGCGCCGAGGAGCGGCTGCAAATGGCCCGCGAGGCCCTCGCGCCTATCCCGCGGCTGCGCGTGGCGACCTACTCCGGCCTGACGGTGGATTTCGCCAAGGAGGTCGGGGCACGCTTTATTGTTCGTGGCTTGCGCGTGTTTTCGGATTTTGAGTTAGAATTCCGTATGGCACTCGCGAATCGGCGGCTGAACCCCGATATCGAAATGGTGGCCCTGATCACCAGTGAGAACCACATGCATCTCGCCAGCAGCACAATCCGCGAGATCGCTTCGCTGGGTGGTAATGTCAGTACCATGGTACCCCCGAATGTGGAGGCCGCCCTGCTTGCACATTTCGCCAAACTGGGCGATGATGCAAGGGACGCAGTAGAGACCGTATCTCTGCGAGACTGAAGGCGGTTTGACATAGTACCGGTACTGCTGTAAGGTTATCGTCCGATCCTGTTGCTGCTATACTTTTAGCTGTTCAGGGGTTGTGCATCCCTGTAGTCTGAGGAGGCCTGGCGTGGATATCCAACATCTCTTAGACCGCCTGGAAGAGGTCATCAACGGCGGCCGCCATATCCCTGCGACGTCACTGACGATGGTGGATGAGAACCGGCTGCTGGAGGTCATTGATCAGATGCGGATCTCGATCCCGGAAGAGATCGAGAAAGCGAAGCGTATCCTGCGCGAACGAGATCGTATCATGGCCCAGGCCAATGAGGAGGCCGCACGCATCCGTGAGCTGGCGCGGGAGAAGAGCGAAACGCTGATCCAGCGCGCTGCGATTACCCAGGCGGCGCAGGCCCGCGCTACCCGCATTATTGAGCAGGGCCGCCAGGAAGCAGACGCTATCCGTGGCGATGCTGACCGCTATGTCATGGATGTACTTTCCGACCTGGAAGATGCCCTCAACCGCACGCTGGGCGTTGTAAAGAACGGCATTGCCCATGTCGAGCGCCAGGCACAGACCCGCCAGCCAGTACCCGCACAGCCCCGCGTAGCAATGGAAATGTCGAGCATGGCCAGTGCTTCTGACAGCGAACCACGCCCTATCGAGCGCATCTCTGCCCGTCGCTGATTCGACCGTCGCCTGACGGTATCGCAGCGGTTGACAGCGCTGCCTGAATGCCGCTATAATCTGCGGCTGCTCCGGCTGTTGCCGGGCCGGCGACAGCCGGGTTGAGATTTACGCTTCAGGAGTCAGAGATGGGCGCACTACCCAAGCGCAAGATTTCGAAGGGCCGCCAGGGCCGCCGCCGTCAGCACGACACGCTGGACAGCGTGCAGCTTGTCCCCTGCGAGAACTGTGGCGAGCTCAAGGTTCCGCACCGTGTCTGTGCATCATGCGGCACCTACAAAGGCCGCGAGGTGGTGGCGGTTCGCGCCAATTAATCACCGTACCGCCGGAACCGTTGACGTTCTGCTCCGCAGCAGCCGCAGCCAGACAGGGATGCGGCTGTTTTGTTTTCTGTGAGAGCCCCACCCGGGCGGCGCCATGGCCGCAACCTTTCTGCAGTTTGCCTGTTACTAACCTGCGTCAGCCTGGTTACCCAGTTGAGAGGAGAGGTTCTGTATGCCTGATGGATCGACGACTGCTCTGCTGTTTCCCGGCCAGGGTTCGCAGGCCGCTGGTATGGGGTGCGCCCTTGCGGAGCGTTACCATGTGGCCCGACAGACTTTTGAAGAGGCCAACGATATACTTGGCTACGACTTAGCCCGCCTTTGCTTCGATGGGCCGGAGGAAGATCTCAATGAGACAAGCAATACCCAGCCCGCCCTGTACGTTGCCGGGGTAGCCGCGCTGCGCACCCTGTATGAACTGATCGGTGAGTCCTTTACGCCTGCCTGCACCGCCGGGCACAGCCTGGGCGAACTGACTGCACTGACCGCCGCCGGGGCCTTGAGCTTCCCGGACGGCCTGAGGCTGGTACGCCGCCGCGGTGAACTGATGCGTGACGCTGACAAGGCCAGCCCCGGTGGAATGGCCGCCCTGCTCGGCGTTGAACTCAGCCAGGTACAGGCCATGTGTGACGAAGCGCAGAGCCAGGTGGGTGGTGTCCTGGTGATCGCAAACGACAACTGCCCCGGCCAGATTGTGATTGCCGGTAACGACGCCCCCCTCACCTATGCACTCGACCATGCCGCTGAGATGGGTATCAAGCGCGCGGTGCGCCTCCCCATCAGCATTGCGTCGCACTCCCCGCTGATGACACAGGCACAGGCACAGTTCCGTATGGCGCTTGATGCCACTCCGTTCAGCCAGCCGGTACTCCCTGTGGTAGCGAACACTACCGCCCGGCCTCTCTCCACAGTCGAGGAGGTTCGTGCAGAACTTAACGCTCAATTGACCAGCCGTGTTCGCTGGACGGAGAGCATGCAGGCGATGATCGCAGATGGTGTAACTACATTCATCGAACTGGGCAGCAAGGACGTGCTGACCGGGCTGCTCAAGCGGATCGACCGGGGTGTGAAGGGTTACGTCGCCGACTCACCCGCGGGCATGGAGGCGCTCGTCAACCCGTAAAGCGGTTTGTTCCCCGTACAGCGGGATGGTACAATCGCTTCGTAGCGGCACTCAGGAGAGGCAGCATGTATCGTCTGGATGAGAAGGTTGCAATTGTAACGGGCGCTTCACGCGGAATCGGGCGCGCTATTGCT